>NZ_JBFRLX010000071.1:0-111535 GCF_041470165.1 Vibrio sp. 10N.286.46.A8 | reverse complement strand
TTTATTATCTATTGAAAGCTAATTCTCAGCCTAACCCAAAGGTTAAGCCTTGAGACGAGAAAGCTAGAAGACTAAGAGTTAGCCTCGACCACCTTTAATCGCTTTAATGATTTCAGTCGTAGAGCAACCATCTTCAAAGTTAAGTACTTTAACTTCACCGCCAGCCGCAATCACTTCCGCACCACCAGCAATCTCTTCAGGTTTGTAATCACCACCTTTCACAAGAATGCTTGGAAGAACTTCAGAGATCAAACGTTGCGGTGTATCTTCAGAAAACGGAACAACCCAATCAACCGCACCTAAACCAGCCAGTACCGCCATACGACGATCAGTTGGGTTCACAGGACGACCTGGACCTTTTAAGCGTTTCACTGATTCATCCGTATTCACAGCAACGATCAAACGATCACCTAACTCAGCAGCATGGTTCATGTAAGAGACATGTCCCGCATGCAGGATATCAAAGCAGCCATTAGTCATAACGACTTTCTCGCCTTTCGCACGAGCACGTTTCACCGCTTCAACTAGGGCAGCTTCAGAGATCACACCGTAGTCAGTATCTTGGCTACCATGAATCGCTTCCGCTAACTCAATCGTAGACAACGTCGATGTACCTAGCTTGCCGACTACCACGCCAGCTGCAGCATTTGCTAATGCACACGCCTCATCAAGTGGCTTACCTGCAGCAACTGAAGCTGCTAATACTGAAATAACCGTATCACCAGCACCAGTAACGTCATACACTTCTTTCGCTTGGGTCGGTAAGTGGAATGGTTCTACGCCTTTGCGGAGCAATGTCATGCCATGCTCACTGCGAGTCACTAGCAAGGCTTCAAAATCAAACTCTTCGATTAACGCTAGCCCTTTTTCGATCATTTCATCTTCAGACTTAACCTTACCGGCAACCAGCTCAAACTCCGCCATGTTTGGCGTAAGTAATGTCGCCCCACGGTAGCGTTCAAAATCTGCACCTTTAGGATCAATAAACACCGGAACGTTCGCTGCGCGCGCTTTTTGAATAAAGCTCTGCACATGCTCCAAAGCACCTTTCGCATAATCAGATAAGATTACCGAGCGTACATTAGGAAGAGCTTGCTCCATGCGAGATAAAACAAGTTCAGGATCCGTGTTCTCAAATTTGTCTTCAAAATCAAGACGGATTAACTGCTGTCCACGGCTCATGACACGCAACTTTGTGATGGTCGGGTAATCTTCTAACTCAACAAAATCACACTTAACCTTTAATGCACCCAAGGTATTTTTCAACACCTCAGCAGGCTCATCTTTTCCAGTTAAACCAACGATATGAGCATGACCACCAAGCGAGGCAATATTCATTGCTACGTTGGCAGCACCACCAGGGCGCTCTTCGTTATTTTCTACTTTAACAACGGGTACAGGTGCTTCTGGTGAAATACGGCCAGTAGGGCCATACCAGTAACGGTCAAGCATTACATCACCGACAACAAGAACGCCTGATTGGCTGTAGTCAGGTAGAATTGGTTTCATTGTGGATCTCCAAAAATCGAATCTGGCTAGAGTCTAGCACACTGATTACAGTGGCTAAACCATAGAAAAATGAGTGAAAGCCTAACTCGATAGATACTCTAGTAGCTAAGAAGTCGATAAGCGATCACTAAATGATAATGACGTAACCGTTAAGAAATAGTTCCGTTACGCTTCCATCCATTGCTTCCATGCCTGAACAACATGTTCCCTTTCCATTTTAAATTTATCAATCGCCACGTCCGCATCAAGGTTGAGTAGGTTGCGGTGATGGATTTCATCTCTTAATGCTGTATAGGCACTAGTTAATGCCATGCCTTGCTGTTCGTCCATGATCCCTTGTGACAACAGACTTTCAAAGATTCGTACATTGTCACACCAACGAGTCAACTTAGGTTTTTCATTACTGTATCGAAGTACTAAATATTGCGCCAAGAACTCAATATCAGTAATACCGCCCGCATCTTGTTTTAGCATGAATCGATCGGCTTTTTTTCCTCCGAGGTGCCCGCGCATTTTTTCACGCATATCGACAACGGATTTTTTAAGTACAGCTTCATCTCGAGTCAAACACAAAATCTCATGGCGAGTCTTGTTAAATGCCGAAGCCAATAAGTCATCGCCATAAATCATACGAGCACGAGTCAAAGCTTGGTGTTCCCAAGTCCACGCGTCATTATGCTGATACTCATCAAAGGCATCGGTTGGACTCACTAATAGACCAGAGACACCTGAAGGGCGCAAGCGAGTGTCGACCTCGTACAAAATACCAGAAGCAGTTCTGGTCGAGAAAATATGAATAATGCGCTGTGCCAACCTTAGATAAAACTGGCGTCCATCAATCTCTTTCTTACCATCAGTATAGATGTGTACTGGGCAATCGTGCATGAACACAATATCAAGATCGGAGTTATAACCAAGCTCCCAACCGCCGACTTTGCCGTAACCAACCACGGCAAAACCGCGCCCTTCTCGATCTTTCACATGAGTGGGCTCACCGAACTTAGCCGACACTTGCAGCCATGCTTGATTAATACCCGCCTCAACAATCGCTTCTGCTAAATAGGTTAGATGGTCGCTTACCTTCATAACAGGCAAAGCGCCCGCAATATCCGCGGCAGCAATTCTCAGAATACAAGTCTGCTTAAACTGACGCAGACCTTCCATCTGCTGCTCCATATCATCTTCAGGAATACGAGCAAGATAATCACGTAACTCTGTTTTGTAGGACTCTAATGGCACTGGATTATAGAGTTGTTGAGGGTCGATAAGTTCATCTAAAAGAATAGGATAACGACCAAGCTGCTCCGAAATCATCGGGCTCGCTGTACATAAGCGAACGAGTTGAGTGAGGGCAGCGGGGTGCTCATCCAATAGCTCAAGATACGTGGTGCGCGTAACAATTTTTTGCAGCAGGTGCAGTACTCGAGACAAACCAAATTCAGCATCCTTGGCGGTGTAGAGCGCTTGAAACACTTTGGGCATTAATCGATTGAGTACTTCACGTCCACGAGGGCCAAGGGTTTTCTTAGCCAAATCAGCTTTGAATTGGATAATGGTTTTCGCCGCTTGCTGCGGGTTAGCAATCGCGATGTCATGCTCTAGAACCTGCTCAATCACATCTTGCTTATGAGCCATATCCCACAACTCACTAAAGTGACTCGCGATTGGGTTAGCATCATCTTCATCAACCCCAATTAGGTCTTCGAATACGGTGTGGACATTCGCCATATGAACACGGGTCGCATCAATCAAACCATCCCAATCTGCAAACTGCATGGCGACAGCAAGTTGCAACTGTTCGAAATCGCCATCAGGTAGGGTTTGAGTTTGCTTGTCGGCTATCGCTTGTAATAGGTTCTCAAGGCGGCGTAAAAACAGGTATGCCTCACGTAAGTGACCGACCTCTTCTGCTTCTAATAAATGAAGAGATTCAATCGCACTTAACGTCTCCAACAAACCTCGACCACGAAGGCTCGGTTCACGTCCACCACGAATCAGTTGAAAGACTTGAGCAATAAACTCGACTTCACGAATACCACCAGAGCCAAGCTTAATGTTGTTTGATAAGCCACGACGTCGCACTTCGCTACTGATCATCGACTTCATTCGACGCAAAGATTGAATGGCACTGAAATCAATATAACGACGAAAAACAAACGGACGCAGCATCTGGCGGAGCTCTTGGTATTCAGGGTACATTTCGCTGCCCATCACACGCGCCTTAACCATTGCGTAGCGTTCCCAGTCACGGCCTTGTTCTTGGTAATAGTCTTCAAGAGCAGCATAGCTCATGACCAAAGGGCCGCTCTCCCCGAATGGACGCAAGCGCATGTCGACTCGATAACAGAACCCATCAAAGGTTTGCTGATCAAGCGCCTTGATAATACGTTGCCCCAAACGCGTGAAGAACTGCGCGTTGGCGATACTTCTTCTTGCTCCTTGGGTTTCACCATTCTCAGGGTAAGTAAAAATTAGATCGATATCGGAAGAGAAATTCAGCTCACCGCCACCTAACTTGCCCATACCTATGATCAACATAGGCTGCGCTTCACCTTGCTCGTTACAAGGTGTGCCCCACTCTTTACAACAAATATCGTACTGCCATTGATAGGTCTCGAAGATCATCGCCTCTGCTAGCATCGACAAATGATTTAAGCTCTGCTCTAGAGCCCAAGAGCCCATAAAGTCACGCCAAGCAATGTAGGTCATCTCTCGATTACGGAATTGACGCAGTACACGTTGACCGCTCATTTCATCAACACAACCAGAAAGTAACTCGGCCAAACGCTTACGATACCCTTCCGCGCGCTCTTCACATCTCAGCATTTCTGGCAAGGTGCTGGATAAAATCGAGTCACGCTGTAAACAATCACCAACAAAACAGCTCAAGCCTAATACACGCTTGAGCTCGGCAATCAATGACTCAGGCCAAGTGTTAATGGCGTCACTTTGATGCTCTAATAATTGCTCAAAAGCAGACTGGGAATGAGTGACGAGTAGAGAAGGCAATGGCATGTTTCTTCCTTGTGTAAGCTGCGCACCGAACAATTGGTTTGTCGGTTCGGTTCTTCAATAACGAGTTCTAAAAACTAATGATTAGTTATACCAAAGTTCTGCCAATAAAAAACGCCCACATTAGCAATGTGGGCGTTTTATCAGTGAACTTATCAAGTAAAGCCTTTATCTCTAATAACAAGTCTCCGTGGCCAAACCTCTAGAAATAGACCTTTAGATCTTAAGAACTAGAACTCAGACCGAGAACTGGGGATTAAACCTTAAACTGCTTAATCTTACCGTCTAGCTCTTGCGCGTTGCTTTCCATGATCTCAGAAGTCTCGAGAAGCTCACCCACCACCACCACGGAGGCTTCAACAAGCTCACGAACATTGGTCAGGTTGACACTCATCTCTTCCGCGACACTAGTTTGTTGGCCCGCAGCAGTCGCGATCTGGAAGTTCATATCATTAATCTGGTTTACCTGACTTACGATGCCATCAAGCTCAGAACCAGCGTTAGTCACTAGGTCTACGCCTTCAGCGGCTTCAACAACACTCTTTTCCATCAGCTCTACTGCCGAGTTAGCACTGCTTTGTAGATGGCTGATCATATCTTGAATTTCTACTGTCGCTTGCTGAGTACGTTGCGCAAGGTTACGAACCTCATCGGCAACAACCGCAAAACCACGTCCCGCTTCACCGGCACGCGCGGCTTCAATCGCTGCGTTCAAAGCCAATAGGTTCGTTTGCTCTGAAATGCCTTGGATAGTACCAACCACACTGCCAATCGAGTCTACGCGCTCTTCTACTTGGTTTACCGCTGCTGCAGAGGCTGCGATGTCCGAAGAAAGCTCACTCATCTTAGAAACAGAACCTTGAACGAACTTCTGACCCGTCAATGCTTGACCTGATGCTTGTTCAGTAAGAGAAGAAGCACTTTGCGCGTGTTCAGCCACGGTTTGTACGGTAGACGTCATCTCGCTCATTGCTGTCGCTAGTTGGTCGATTTCGTTAAATTCTTCCTGAGCTGAATCTTTGGTTTCTGACATGCTGATGGTCATCACTTCCGTCAGGGCAAACAACTCATCAGAAGAGGCCACCTGAGTTTTGATCATGTCATTCAACTGGACTCGAGTTTTTTCGAGTTCTCGTGCCACATCACCGTATTCATCTTTACAATCCATATGAATTGGCACTGATAGGTTCTTATCGGCCATGGTTTTAATGGCGTCATTGAGGTATTGAGTTTGGCGAAGCATAACGCGCGCTGCCGCCAATAGAAGAACCACAAACACAATGATCATCAAGGCTGTTTGCCAAGCCACTTGAACTAGGTAAGTCTCGTAATGCTGCTGTGCAACTTGTGCATTGTTGGTGACTGCAAGTAATGAATCGTAAAACGCACTTGCGTCCCATAGCTGCTTCGAAATAATCAAGATAGTGCTGAAAACCATCAGCATGATCATTTTTGGAACGAGACGGATGTCCGAGATAATCCTTTCCCACGGCTTGAATGACAGTTTAGTCATTGTCAGTTCTCCATTAACTCTTATATATTGATGGCTTCTATATCCGCGAGATGGCTATGTCAGTCAAAGTTCGCGATTTATTTTGAGCCTCGTATGAATGTTAAATAGTATCAAAGACACCACTAAGCCGATGAGCTTATTATCACTGATTCTCTCTTTCTTAGCGTTATTTGTGATCTCAGGCTTATTGTTTGCACCGATTGATAAAGAATCGAAACAAGTTCTTATCGGCCTGGACTTTATAATCTGTAGCGTTTTTCTTTTTCAGCTCACGATTGATCTATTCAGATCACAAAATAAGAAAGAATATCTAAAAGTACACTGGATCGATTTCTTGGCAAGCATCCCTATGGTCGAGCCACTTCGATTCGCTCGCATTTTTCAGATCTTGCGTGTCATTCTCGTTCTTCGATCGGGAAAACGTGTTTTCAGAGAGCTGTTTCGCAATCGAAAAGAAACGACACTCGCCTCAATTATTTTGCTATTGGTTATTCTCCTGACCATAGGTGCAGGAACAATACTGCTGCTAGAGCACAAGGATCCCAATGCCAACATTACCACTGGCCAAGATGCTTTATGGTGGGCTTTCGTAACGATTAGTACCGTGGGGTATGGCGATCATTATCCAGTGACGAGCTCAGGCAAGTTAGTCGCTTCTCTGGTGATCATTTGTGGTGTGGGTGTTTTTGGTATGATTTCAGGCTTGATTACTTCTTTGATCACCTCTCCAACTCGCCATGACAATCAACGAGCTGAAAACAAAGAGAAGCACCTTGAGAAGATCATTGAGCAACAACAGAAAATTCTCGAACGACTAGAAAAGCTGGAACAACAAACAAAAAAATAGGGCCGAAGCCCTATTTTCAATTTCATGTTGTTATGAAACTCAGTCTTGCCAATACGGCTCAACTTCTACACTTATTTGGCGTGTCTGTTCCATCGCATGCAGAATAGACACCTCTTGACGAGCTAACCAACGCTCTAGCTGAACCTTCTCATCGCCTTCTAACTTCTCAGTCAAAGGCTCTAATGTTTTAAGTGCCAGCAAATCGTCAATACCTTGCACCATATCGGCCCATGGCAAGCGGAAACTGTTTCGTTCATCGTCATCATACAAACTCGCGAAACCAACACCAGAATATAGGTTTCTCATCAAACGATATTGCTGTTCAATATACGCTTGGCTAGTCATCACTCGCTCTGGCGGGAAAGCTTCCATCAAGTCGGCCCATGTGCGATCGAGTTGCTTAACCGAAAACCATTCGATACCACGTGCCATTTGTTCACGTGCTTTTTCGTCTAAGAATGGTTGCCAGCCACGAGACAAGATCCAGCGACTCAGATCTAGCAACAAACCAGTGTAACGAGCAGAGCTCAACAGGGTAAGCAGTTCTTCGCGATCGGGAAGTTGCTCTTGCATCTCTTTAAGTTCAGCGACCAAAAACTTACGCGCATCCAATTTACGCAGTACGTGGCCTTTATCTTCGAGCAAATCTTCGAAGTGGTCATAGCTTTTTAGCCAGTTGAGTTCTTGCTCAAGCCACTTAAGCTCTTGGCGTAAAATAGCACTCGCGCGTCTTGGGACAATGCCACCATAGATGGTGAAGGTTTGACGAATGAAACTCAGCGAGTGACTGATCTCATGTAACGCTTCAATTGATTGGCGCTCGGTGAAGATCTGCTCATGATAGTGCCAATGAGCGAGAGCATGCTCTAAAGATTGAATGAAACACGATTCAACGGTATCACTTTTATCAGTATCAACTAAGGTCAAAGGAGTCACTTCATCTCCTTGATAACCTTGAGCAAGTCGGTAACCCTTAGCGGCTTTGCTTAGATTACCTAAACGCATGCCACCTTGTTCACAGAATTGACGAGACAGTGTAAACAGAGCATCTGTTTGACCGGACTTAAGTTCCAATTCGACTTCACAAATCGGTTCTTGCAGTTCGCCTGATTCAACAAAACCTTGATCGAATGCGACCTCGACTTGACTGCCATCAGGCATACCAATCAACCACTGCTCACGTGTGAAGTTGGTAGAAAATAGAGGAGTCAGCTCAGCTTGCAGCGTTTCGATGTCTTTACCCGCTGGCCAGATGTCCTCTGGATGTAGGGCTAGCTTAGGTTCATTGCTGTCATGTTCTGCATTGTATTCAGGCCTTTGATGCAGGCCTGCAACCACACGACCAGCCGTCTTTACGGTTTGTACAAATACGTCATCAAAGCGTCGAATGCGCAAGCCAGTATCGTGCTTACGTAACCAGTTATCGGGGGTGTCAAAGTAGATGTTACCTAGCTCACGACAACTGTGCTGAAGTACTTTAGTTTCAGCAATTTTATTGCGTAAAGTCTCTGAAAAATCAGGAGAAACAAAAAACTTCAGTTCTATCTCGGTTTCCATAGTTATACCTTTCTGTGAAGATAGGGACAGGATATTGCCAATTTGAAAACTCAGCAAGTCAGAAATATCGCCCTTATGATGATCTAAAACAGTTTTAATGAGACATTGATTAGGTTAACATGCGCGACTTTGTAGCCATCGCTTAACATTTCACCATGAATATGGTGTATGTTGTTTTAAGGTTATTATTTATTAGGTTGGATGACCATGCCAGTAAATACAATTATGGGGTTATTTGCAAAGTCCCCAATTAAACCTTTGCAGCGTCACGTAGTATGCGTGAACGAATGTTGTTCTCACCTAGTTAATTTCTTTGAAGTTTCTTCAAAAGGTGACTGGGAGAAAGCATCAGAAATTCGAGCTCAGATTTCTCACCTTGAGAAAGAAGCTGACGTACTAAAACGTGAAATTCGCCTTAAACTTCCTCGCGGTTTGTTTATGCCAGTTGATCGCACCGATATGTTGGAGCTATTAACTCAACAAGACAAACTCGCAAACCTAGCGAAAGACATTGCTGGCCGTGTATATGGTCGTCAACTTGTCATTCCTGCTCCTATGCAAGAAAACTTCATCGCTTACGTTAAAC
Organism: Vibrio sp. 10N.286.46.A8; assembly: GCF_041470165.1. NCBI lineage: Bacteria > Pseudomonadati > Pseudomonadota > Gammaproteobacteria > Vibrionales > Vibrionaceae > Vibrio > Vibrio sp. 10N.286.46.A8. The sequence continues at coordinate 102,511 of NZ_JBFRLX010000071.1, read as the reverse complement.
GTTGTCTAGATGCAGCGAACCAAGCACAAAACGTAATCAATGAATTGGACGAATTACTTGAAACGGGCTTTAAAGGCCGTGAAGTAACACTCGTTGCTGAAATGATTCATCAATTAGATGTAATTGAAGATGACACGGACGCGATGCAGATCGAACTACGCCAACAACTAATGGCGATTGAAGACGGTCTGAATCCAGTTGATATCATGTTCTTATACAAAATTCTTGAATGGGTTGGTGGTATTGCAGATCAAGCACAGCGTGTAGGCGCTCGTCTTGAAGTAATGCTTTCTCGATCTTAAATCATACGTTAACTATATAACGAAGAGCATTTTTTGAACAAACCACTTATGCGCTGAGTATTTCTCTCGCTGAGCGGTTTTTTGCGTCTAAATTTGTTCCGCTTGTTATCAAACAACTAGGTATTACGATGGATATCCTTGCTAACTACGGCACTGTCCTGATTATTGTTGCAGCAGCTTTCGGTTTCTTGATGGCTATTGGTATTGGTGCAAATGACGTTGCGAACGCAATGGGCACTTCAGTAGGCTCTAAAGCTCTAACCGTTAAACAAGCGATCATTATCGCAATGATCTTTGAATTCGCAGGTGCTTACCTTGCGGGCGGCGAAGTAACAGACACGATCCGTAAAGGTGTTATCGAAACATCTCTGTTTGCAGATCAACCTGACGTACTTGTGTACGGTATGATGTCTGCACTACTAGCTGCTGGTACATGGCTACTTCTAGCTTCATACATGGGCTGGCCAGTATCAACGACTCACTCCATCATCGGTGCAATCATCGGTTTTGCTTGTGTGTCTGTGGGTACTGAAGCTGTAGATTGGAACAGTGTTCAAGGCATTGTGGGAAGTTGGATTGTCACACCATTGATTTCCGGTATCTTCGCCTATCTCATATTTGTCAGTGCCCAGCGACTGATATTCGATACAGAAAACCCGCTATTCAATGCGAAGCGTTTTGTACCGGTATACATGTTCATTACTACAATGGTCATTGCACTTGTAACGATCAAGAAAGGTCTTAAGCACGTAGGCCTTCATCTAACCGGTACTGAAGCCTGGTTATGGGCTGCAGGTGTTTCTGCTGTCGTCATGATTGGCGGTTACTTATACATTCAGAAGAAGTTTGCTAACCGCGAAGAAGACCACGGTTTTACTGGCGTAGAAGGTATCTTCAGCGTACTAATGGTTATCACTGCTTGTGCAATGGCATTCGCACACGGTTCAAACGATGTTGCCAACGCGATTGGTCCACTATCAGCGGTTGTTTCAACGGTTGAGCACATGGGCGAAATCTCAGGCAAGAGCACTATCGCATGGTGGATTCTTCCACTAGGTGGTATTGGTATCGTTGTTGGCCTTGCAACAATGGGTCATAAGGTAATGGCAACCGTTGGTACTGGTATTACAGAACTAACTCCTAGCCGTGGCTTTGCAGCTCAACTAGCGACCGCGTGCACGGTTGTACTTGCTTCTGGTACTGGCCTTCCGATTTCAACCACGCAAACATTGGTTGGTGCGGTATTAGGTGTAGGCTTTGCTCGTGGTATCGCAGCTCTAAACTTAGGCGTTGTGCGTAACATCGTAGCTTCTTGGATTGTGACGTTACCTGCAGGTGCTCTACTTGCTGTTGTATTCTTCTACGCAATTCAGGCTATGTTTACTATGTAATAGCCCTGACGCTAGTCAATATTAGCGTCAGAAAACGGTGAGCTTCAGTAAAGATATGTAAATACCATGTCATTATTGACTCAAACGCACAGAAAGGGAGGCTTTGCCTCCCTTCTTTGTTGCACCATATAAAAAAACTAAATATTATTTGCTCATTGAGGCTGACTCATACGCCTACCCAATTTGAATCGTTAAAGGATTTACTGTGAAAAAACTGATTAGCTTAGTTTTGTTCGCAATGCTTGCGGCTCCAGCTGCCTTTGCTCAAGACCGTTATATTGCTGACAAACTATTTACTTATATGCACTCTGGCCCAAACAATACTTTCCGTATCATCGGTAGTATTGATGCCGGTGAGAAAATCACCTACCTGCAAACTAACAAAAGCACGGGTTACACTCAGGTTCAAGATAGCCGAGGACGCAAAGGTTGGGTTGAGAGTAAGTTCGTAAGCACAAAAGAAAGTATGGCGCTGCGCATGCCTAAGCTAGAGAAAGAGCTCTCTGAAGTAAAAGGCAAACTGGCAAATGCTCGCCAAAGTGCTGATAGCGAAAAAGCAGGTCTCGCAAGCTCTCTAGACTCTCGTAACAAGCAGATTGCTGAACTAGAGCAAAACTACAGCGAGATTAGCCAACAGCTAACGAGCTCTCAAACTGAGAACCGTCAACTACGCGCTAAGCTAGATACTCAAAAAGATGACTTACTATTGAAGTACTTCATGTACGGTGGTGGTGTTGCTGGTATTGGTCTACTTCTTGGCCTTGTTCTGCCACACATCATGCCTCGTCGTAGAAAGTCACCAAACGGCTGGGCGTAAGCCTCGCCTTTGGTACAGTATCGAATATCAAAAAGGAGCACCGAAGTGCTCCTTTTTATTTGTCTGGATTTATCATTCAAGTCACAGCGCTAATACCTATCACTGCGCTAACATCAATCACAGTAAGTAATATCGATAGTACTAACCTTCCCACTCATACAAAGCTGGGATTTCTATTTTCTGCTGATTGAATTCAATGATTACCGATTGTGGTTTAATCTCAAGCAACTGAATACCCCGCTCGATCCATTCCCCTTGAGCAACTTCATGTCCATTCACTTTTACCCAACGCTTAGTTTCGCTACTCGAGTACATGTGAGTTTGTAAGTCTAACTTAGGTAATACACCAGACAATCTATTGCCATGTGTTTCTAAACCGATGACCTGAGAATCCATATTCCCCACAGGTCTAGAATCCATCGGTTCAGGTGAAACCGACTGCTCTCCCATCATTGATTCAAGCTTCAACGCTAAATCGGGTGGCAACTCGGTGAGGTCTAACCCTTTTAGTAAATCACGGTCCGATTGCAGCGTGACATTATCATTATTCGTTCCAGGTTGAACTGACGGTTCAATAGATAATGGCTCTAAATTCGTTGCTGCTTGATTACTAGTATCTACATTTGCCAATATCGCTTTTGAGTCACTAGCGATATTACCGATGTCGGTGCCCATCTTTGCATGTATCTCTTGACGCGGTAGTGCTTTCAAAAGCTGGCTTACCGGTGCCGAGCGAACAGAGAATAATGCTTCATCGTCTGCATCCACTGACACTACATCCACACTGGCAATGCCAGCACCGGCAATGTGAGGCTCAAGGTCTGATTGAAGCTTTGATTCAGGCAGAGCTACGGGGCTAGCCGAGCCTTGCTGCTGTTGATTATACGACTGGTAAGCCAGAACGCCGCCCACCAATAAAGAAGGCACCAAGACAAGGACCAGTCCCATTGTTAACGATAAACCTCGTTTGTTGCTAATCCCTTTAGCAGAACTAGGCACGTGATGGTTTTGGTAACCTTTAAAGCTAGGTTTATTATTAGAAGACTGTTTAAGCTCGTGCATAATACGTGACATTAGCTTTCGCCTCCTTCTAATGACATCAACTTAGGCGAGTCGAGTTGAGCTAATCTCTGCAACCTTGCTAAGGTGCGCTTACCTGCGATGCCATCAACAGACATACCCTGCCAAGTTTGAAACGCTTCGATTTTCATTTTCAATTCATAGTCAAATACATCACTGCCCGATACGTCTTCACCCAAGACTTCTGAAAGCAATAGATCAAGTAAAGCAACCGCCTCACCTTGATAGCCCTCTTTCAGGGTCTCTCTTAGCGGCTGTTTCCAAATCGCGACATAATCACCTTGCCAAATTTGCTTTAAGGTGCGCTTAGGCATCACCAATAGCTTTTCGTTGACTAGGAGCTCAACAGACTCCTCAGACGCGCCATAAAGTACAGCAAACACAGGTTCTTGACCTAATTCCAGATTAAGAACCACGGGAACTCCAAGTTCAATCAAATATTCTAAATTGGCTTGATGTTGCTCACATACAAATACACTTTGTTGTTCACTCAAACATAGCCAATCACGAAGCGAAGATTCATACCCCCAAAGCGTGTATAGGTCCCTAATTGCAAGCGTTTGATTATTCCCTTGCCTTAAGTGATTCTGAACATCTTGTGGTAGTGCAAACTTCGAAGCCTTGAGATCTTGAACCGATATAGATTTATCATCCAATATCGGTGCTTCAGCCACAAATGAGCGTTGAGTATTCGCCGCTACTTCCGTTTTCACTTCACTGGAAGTATCCGCAGGCATCCATGAACTAATATAGGTTGGGGCGAAGTTAAAGGTCGCGATTACAAGGCCGACACTTAATGTGGCAATCCCCGCGTATTGGATTAATTTTGGAACTACATGAGTAGCACGAGTTTTCTCGACGTGATACACATCGGCCTGAAAGGACATGACCTGCTGACAAGCTCGGTTAACCGTTTCATTACTCGGTGATTTATCACCATCATGGAAAGCCAATTGCAGCGCTTTATCACACACCAAGTTAATGAGCCTCGGAATACCATGGGTATATTGGGAGATAAGCTTGATTGAACGATTCGAAAACAACATCTGCTCACCACCAGCCGTTTCCAAACGAAACGCGATGTACTTACGCGTTTCTTCGATATTAAGAGGTAGTAAGTGATAGCGACCTGTAATCCGCTGCGCGAGTTGACGTAGCTGTGTGGTTTGTAAGTGTTGCTGTAATTCAGGTTGGCCAACCAACAGCACCTTTAATAGCTTACGACTATCGGTTTCTAAATTGGTCAGAAGGCGTAGCTGCTCCAACACATCAGCTGCAAGGTGTTGGGCCTCATCTATCACCAATAAGGTTTGAATGCCTTCAGCATGGCTATCAAGCAGGAAGTGATAAATTGCCTGACTCAGCTGTTTCAACGACGCTTGTTCAGGGTATTCGACCTCAAACTCATCGCAGATAGCTTCAAGTAAATCTGAATTGGAAAACGTAGGGTTGAGTATAAGGCCAGCTTGAGTCTGATGATCGAGTGATGACAACATCGCTTTGGCGACCGTTGTTTTTCCTGTACCGACCTCACCAGTAAGCATCGCAAAGCCCCCACCCTCACCTAAACCGGCTTGTAGGTTCTGCATCGCTTCTTGGTGACGCTGACTCAAAAACAAATAGCGAGAATTTGGTACAATCGAAAATGGCATCTCAACGAAGCCAAAATATTCCTTATACATGTGCTGCCCTATAATTACGATTAATGGAAAGTACCATTGCTCGCAGTAAAGTCCAGCAGTGATAAAACATTTCGAGGTGATAAGTTGCAAATATACGATAGCCTACCAAAAGACAATGGGCTACAGCGCTATCTAGTCGGTGGAGCGGTACGCGATAAGCTGCTCAATATTGATAGTTATGATAGAGATTGGGTCGTGGTAGGAAGTACCCCTCAAGAGATGGAAAGCCTTGGCTTTACTGCTGTCGGGAAAGATTTCCCTGTATTCTTACATCCAAAAACCAAAGAAGAGCACGCACTGGCTCGCACTGAGAAAAAATCCGGTTCGGGTTATACCGGTTTCGAATGTTACTTTGCACCAGATGTGAGTTTGGAAGAAGATCTCATGCGTCGAGATCTAACGATCAACGCCATCGCTCAAGATGATAAAGGCCAACTTTACGATCCTTACCATGGCCAAAAAGATCTCTCTGATCGTATTCTAAGGCACGTCTCGGATGCCTTTGTTGAAGATCCTCTTCGTGTGCTGCGTGTGGCTCGCTTCGCCGCCAAACTCCATCATCTCAACTTTACGGTTGCATCTGAAACCATGGTGATGATGAGTGAGATAGTGCAATCCGGTGAACTGGCACACCTCACTGCCGAACGAGTTTGGCAAGAGTGGCATAAATCTCTTAGCACTCCCCACCCTGAAGTGTTCCTTTCTTTATTGAAAGAGTGTGGTGCATTGGCTGTTGTGTTGCCTGAAATTGACGCTCTGTTTGGTGTACCTCAACCTGAAAAATGGCACCCTGAGATCGATACAGGCATTCACACTCTGATGGTGGCTCAACAAGCAGCACTCTTAAGCCAGTCATTGCCTGTACGCTTTGCAGCTCAAGTACATGATTTAGGTAAAGGCGTCACGCCAGAAAGCGAGTGGCCAAGCCACAAAATGCATTGCCAAACAGGCTTAAAAATCATTAAGAAGCTGTGTGAAAGAGTCAGAGTGCCCAATGAATTCAGAGACCTCGCGTTATTGGTGTGCGAGCAGCATTCTAATATCCATCGTGCTGGCGAGTTAAAGCCAACCACCTTTCTCAAGGTTCTCAACAAGTTCGATGTTTGGCGTAAGCCAGATAGACTCGACGATATACTGCTTTGCTGCCAAGCCGATCATGCAGGCCGAAAAGGATTAGAAGATCAGCCTTACCCTCAAAAAGCACGTTTTGAAGTGGCTTACCAAGCAGCGCTTCAAGTCGAAGTGAAATCGATTATTGCCGATGGTTTTCAAGGTAAAGATATTCGAGAAGAACAAGAAAAACGCAGAACGTTCGCAATTGAGAGCGCCCTATTAGAACTCGCAGATAATTAATCGCCAAAGCGCTGATTCTCCGGTATTAAAAAACCCGCAACTAAGCGGGTTTTTCCGTTTCAATCTGTAGGACGAAACATTTGTCTTCGTAAGTCGAGCGCTACTGCATCATCAAGAAAGCAAATAGACCAAAACCTAAAATCAGACGGTAGATAACAAACGGCGTCATACCCATACGAGAGATAAGCTTCAAGAAGAAGTGAATACAGATATAAGCACTGATGAAAGAAACCACGATTCCCGTTAGCAAAGTACCAACATGGATTGGATCACCACTGGTCACTAACTTCAGGCCCAAATAACCACCAGCCAGAGTGATGATTGGGATAGACATCAAGAAAGAGAATCGAGCCGCCGCTTCACGTGTGAAACCAAGGTAAAGTGCTGCGGTAATCGTCGCGCCAGAACGAGACGTACCTGGGATGATAGCCATGGCTTGAGCAAGGCCAATAAACAGCGCCTTTTTCCAACCCGCTTGGTATTCGTCATCACGCAGGCTTGAGTTCTTATCCACCCACCATAGCAACAGACCAAAGATAATGGTGGTCGTCGCAATCACCCATGCACTGCGCAAGTAAAGCTCAACAATATCTTTCATCAACAAGCCAAAGATACACGCAGGAATCGTCGCGAGAATGATCATCCACGCGAGCTTAGCTTCTTTACTGCGATCACCTTTAAACACGGAACCAAAGAATGCGCTCAAAAGAGAGACCACTTCTTTGCGGAAATAGATAACAACGGCGGCCAAAGTACCGATATGGACAGCAACATCAAAAGCCAAGCCTTGATCTTCCCAACCCAAGACAGCAGAAGGAAGGATTAAATGTGCAGAGCTGGAAATAGGTAAAAACTCAGTAAAGCCTTGCACCAACGCCAACATAAACGCTTCAAAATAACTCATTACTTGCCTTCAAATTATAGTTTCATATCTACAACAGAGAGTGTGTCTAATTGCTGCATATTCTGCCATATTTCACTGACGGTTCTTCCATCTTGCGGGATCACTCTCGCAGGACAGAGATCATAAAGTGGTTGTGTTACAAAAGAATATTTATAGATATCACTGCGTGGTAATTCTGGCTCGCTCTCAGAAACCACCTCTCCAAACAGCACAATATCAAGATCGAGCTTTCGATCTTGAAGCTTATGGGCATCTTGAGGGCGACCCCATTTAAACTCAATTTCACGGAGGTGCTGTGAAAATTCAGTCAATGAGAGTGATGTATCGATCTCAACCACAAAGTTATAAAACGAGTGGCTTTTAAACCCCACAGGCTCACAGTGATAGATCTTAGAGCATTTAAGGTTAGTCCCTAATGATTGAAGCTCTGTCCATGCCACCCTTGCATGCTTGTCGCGGTCTATGTTCGTGCCAACACCAACATAGGCTATTGTCATGCTTGACCTCTTTCGATGATCACACCCACGGCTTTTGCTTGTGGTACTGCGCCAGGCTTCGCTAGACGAATTTTAATCCAAGGCACTGAGAACTGAGTCATAATCAATTCAGCGACTTCTTCTGCCACACGCTCAACCAATAGGAATTGGCCATTCGCAATGTGGTCAAGTACGGCAGTGCTGACTGTCGAGTAATCCAAAGCATCGACAACATCATCACTCTTACCTGCTGGGCGATTGTCATGAGCCATTTCAATATCAAGCACAAGTTTTTGTTTAATCTCTTGTTCCCAATCGTAAACACCGATCGTTGTAATTACTTCTAGCTGTTCAATGAAAACTTTATCCAGTGCCATGACTTGTCCTTTTAGAGGTCGGATACCCATACCGGGGAAAAAAACGTATTATTTGCGTAATTCCAGATATGATATCAATTACTCTTAGATTGAGCATTATTTTCCCATCGTTAGGCTTATAACTGTTTAAGGAAAAACATGACCCCATTGGCACTCATCATGATTATTGCTGCCTATTTACTAGGTTCAATCTCTAGTGCGGTCTTGATATGCCGAGTCTTAAGACTTCCTGACCCAAGAACTGTGGGGTCCAATAACCCCGGAGCCACCAATGTGCTTCGCGTGGGTGGCAAAGGCGCCGCTGCGGCCGTCCTGCTTTGTGACATGCTTAAAGGCACCATTCCTGTTTGGCTTGGCTACTACCTCAAGATCGATCCCATCATTTTAGGTGTTGTGGCGATCGCAGCCTGCCTTGGTCATATGTATCCAATATTCTTCCACTTTAAAGGTGGTAAAGGCGTCGCAACCGCACTCGGAGCTATCGCCCCAATTGGATTCGATCTAACGGGCATGATCATGGCGACCTGGTTAGTTGTGGCATTTTTGTTTCGTTATTCTTCTTTAGCTGCACTGGTTACTGTGTTGCTCGCACCTTTCTACGCTTGGTTAGTCAAACCTCAATACACACTGCCTGTGGCCATGTTGTGTTGTTTGATCGTCCTACGTCACCATCAGAATATCCGCCGCCTACTCGATGGCAGTGAACCAAAACTCGGGCAAAAAAAATCGGCTTAAACTGTCATGTCTAAGCCGATCCATTTTTAAATTGAGATACGTTTAAACCAACGTAAATCTCTGTCGAGCAATACTATTCAATATCTAAAGCTTACAGCAGATGTTTATCTAAAAACGTCTTCAGCATTGTGTTCACAAACTCTGGTTGCTCTAGCGAACTAATATGACCAGCATCAGGAATCACCACTAACTCACTGCCCGTAATACAATCGTTCATTAGGTATGACTCAAGTGCCGGACGTGGTTTGTCTTCTTGCCCTACAGCGATCAAAACCGGCAGTGCAAAGCTCTCTACTGCTTCAATCATATCGCGACGTCCAAAGACCATTCGACCGATTCGAGCCACTTCTTCAGCGTTCTCACCCTTAAGAGCCGATAATTTCTGAGTAAAGCCTTCCACTAAAGTTGGCGTGTTTGTTTGAGCATCATTTGCAAAGAACAATGGAACAACCGCTTCAACAATCGGTTGAGGAACCATCTTGGTTTGAGTAATGGTGTCTAACATGCTGAAGTATTTAGCATGAGCAACTTCTGGTTCTAAACCAACAAAGGTATCCATTAGAACTAAAGATTTAATACGTGCAGGTGCAAGTTCCGCTAACTCGGTTCCCCACATACCGCCAACTGATAAACCTACTACGGAAAATTCTTCGATTTCTAAATGATCAAGTAGATCCAAAATGTGTTGAGCGTAATCTTTTAAGTTGCGCATCGAGCTCGGCGCGGCTTGTGATTCACCATGAGACCAAAGCTCTGGAACAATACAGCGATACTGAGTTTTTAATGCATCGATCTGCGGCTGCCACATTGCACTGTCCCAAAGGTAGCTGTGGCCTAATACAACAACAGGGCCTTGACCTTCATCTAGGTATGCCATCGATTGATTGTCTACTGTGAACTTGTTCATTTTCTTCCCTAATCTCTATCAGCAATTATTTATCGACATACAGTCGGTAAGCTAGGATATAAAAACGGCCGCACAAGGCGACCGTTTATCGAAACACACTGGTTTATTCTGCGCTTAGCTTTTGTTGATCGACGGTTTCTCGTTGAACGATTGCTACTAGCCAAGCGATTGCTACGAGCTAAGCAATTGGCTCTAGTTGGTCAATTGGCCAACGCGGCGTGGCATGAACAGACAAATCAGCCGTTTCACCATTTTTAAGGCGTTGCATACCCGCGTAAGCAATCATCGCACCGTTATCAGTACAGAATTCAGTTCGTGGGTAGTAAACCTCACCACCGATTTTCTTGGCTAATGCTTCAAGCTCAACTCGTAGTTGTTTGTTGGCACTCACACCGCCAGCAATCACGATACGTTTCATACCCGTCTCTACCAACGCACGCTTACACTTGATTACCAAGGTCGCACAAACCGCTTCTTGGAACGCATAAGCGATGTCAGCACGAGTTTGGTCATCATTGTCATTAGCACGAATGGTATTTGCCGCGAACGTTTTCAAGCCCGAAAAGCTCATATCTAGACCCGGACGATCGGTCATTGGACGTGGGAACTTAAAACGACCTGGCGTGCCTTTTTCTGCGAGTCGAGATAGCAGTGGACCACCTGGGTAATCTAAGCCCATTAGCTTCGCGGTTTTATCAAACGCTTCACCCGCCGCATCATCAATCGATTCACCAAGAATTCGGTATTCACCAATGCCTTTCACTTCTACCATCATGGTATGACCGCCAGAAACCAGCAGAGCAACAAATGGGAATAGTGGAGGATTATCTTCTAGCATTGGCGCAAGAAGGTGACCTTCCATATGGTGTACTGGCACAGCAGGCACGCCCCACGCATAAGCAATACTGCGACCAATTGTTGCACCCACAAGCAATGCACCAACCAAACCGGGACCAGCTGTGTAAGCCACGCCATCAATGTCTTTCGACGTTAGGTTCGCTTCTGCCAATGCCGCTTTAATCAGTGGAATAGTTTTTTTTACGTGGTCACGCGACGCTAGCTCAGGTACCACACCACCGTAATCGGCGTGCAGCTTTACTTGGCTGTATAACTGATGAGAAAGCAGCCCTTGCTCATCATCATAAATTGCGATTCCTGTTTCATCACAAGAGGTTTCAATACCAATAATGCGCATAATTTTCTCGGCACGCTTTCGTCTAAAATGGGAAATTAGCGCAATATTACCCTGCCTAAGCTCTTCAAACAAATATTGTACAGACTATAATCGACAAAGTGCTTTACAAAGCCACTGTGATCGGATTAAAATTCCGCACCATTTTTGATCAAGCTGGTTAATGACCAAACGCGAATAGAGAGTTAGCTCGATGGGTAACTTCTCTGATTTGGTACTGAATAACCAGCGATAATGAATAACCCCTGAGGTGAAAGGCATATGCCAATAGTTAAAGTACGTGAAAACGAACCGTTCGACGTTGCACTACGTCGTTTCAAGCGCTCTTGTGAAAAAGCAGGTATCCTTTCTGAAGTGCGTCGTCGTGAGCATTACGAAAAGCCAACTACAGTTCGCAAACGCGCTAAAGCAGCAGCTCAAAAGCGTCACGCTAAAAAGCTAGCTCGCGAAAACGCACGTCGCGTTCGTCTGTACTAATAACTTAATCCATAAGGACTGAGTTATGGCTCTTATTGAACAACTCAAAGAAGAGCAAAAATTAGCGATGAAAGCCAAGGACAAACCGCGCCTTGGCACTATCCGCTTAGCTCTTTCAGCAATTAAGCAACGTGAAGTTGACGAACGGATCACTCTGAACGACGACGACATTATTGCTATATTAGTTAAAATGGTTAAGCAACGTCGCGATTCTGTTGCTCAATATGAATCGGCAAATCGTCAAGATCTTGCTGACGTGGAAAAAGCAGAAATTACGGTACTTGAAGGCTTTATGCCTCAACCGCTAACTGAAGAAGAAGTTATTGCACTACTTGATAGCGCAATTGCAGAAGCTCAACCTGCGGGCATGCAAGACATGGGTAAAGTAATGGCTATCTTGAAACCACAAATTCAAGGGCGTGCAGATATGGGTAAAGTTAGTGGTTTAGTTCGTTCTAAACTCGCTTAATCCCAAATCAAATTGCAACAAGCCGTGCAATCCTTCGGAACGCACGGCTTGTTTGTATCTGTAACCTATTCAAACTATTATTATCCACACTCTCAGTTAGTGCATTTTTCTAAGGTTTTATGGCAGGACACATCCCGCGTAGTTTCATCGATGATCTCCTAGCGCGTCTCGACATTGTCGATATTGTGGACGCACGCGTGAAACTTAAGAAAAAAGGCAAAAACTATGGTGCTTGTTGCCCATTTCACAACGAAAAGACCCCTTCTTTCAGCGTAAGCCAAGAAAAACAGTTTTATCACTGCTTTGGTTGTGGCGTACACGGCAATGCTATCGACTTCATTATGGAGTTCGAACGTCTCGATTTTGTTGAAGCGATTGAAGAGCTTGCCTCATTTTTAGGACTTGATGTTCCTAGAGAACAGCGCAGCGGTGAAATATCCACGGCGCCAAGAGCCAACAGCGAACAAAAACGTAACCTCTACGATTTGATGGGCGGCATCAGTAATTTTTACCGCTCTCAGCTGAAAATCTCAGCTAACAAACCTGCGATTGATTACCTAAAAAATCGCGGTCTTTCTGGTGAAATCGTACAGAAATTTGGCATTGGCTACGTCGCTGATGAATGGGATTTGGTTCGTAAGAACTTTGGCCAACAAAAAGAAGCCCAAGACATGCTCGTTACTGGCGGCATGTTGATAGAAAACGATAAAGGCAACCGATACGATCGATTCCGTGGACGCGTGATGTTCCCGATTCGTGACCGTCGTGGCCGAGTAATCGGGTTTGGTGGTCGTGTTTTAGAAGACGGCACGCCAAAGTACCTGAACTCGCCAGAAACGCCGATCTTCCATAAAGGTAAAGAGCTTTACGGCCTTTATGAAGTGTTACAAGCATACCGTGAACCGCCTCAAGTACTTGTGGTTGAAGGTTATATGGATGTTGTCGCACTAGCGCAGTACGGTGTCGATTACTCAGTGGCATCACTGGGCACCTCAACAACCGGTGACCACGTTCAGATGTTGTTCCGCCAGACCAATACTGTGGTTTGTTGTTACGATGGTGATAGAGCAGGTAAAGAGGCCGCGTGGCGCGCGCTAGAAAATGCGCTTGAATACCTAAAAACAGGTAACACACTCAAGTTTCTGTTCTTGCCAGACGGTGAAGACCCAGACAGCTATATTAGAGAACACGGTCAGGCTGCTTTCGAACAGCTCGTCCACAATGCGACGCCGCTTTCGACCTATTTGTTCGATAACCTGATAGAAATACACAAGCTGAATTTAGGAACAACAGAAGGAAAATCGGCACTGCGTGCACACGCGAGCGCCTTGATTAGTAAAATTCCTGACAGTTACTTCCAAGAACTGCTCGAAAAATTGCTCGATGAGCGAACTGGATTTGATAACCAATTGAGGCGTGCTCGCGTTCACACAAAGAACCCGACACCTCAACCGCATAAAGAGCTCAAGCGCACTCCAATGCGTGAAGTTATCGCTTTGCTTATCCAAAATCCGAGCTATGCTGATATGGTACCGGATTTATCAAGTGTCAAAGGCTTACAGCTGCCTGGACTAAGTTTATTCGTCGAAGTACTTGATATCTGCCGAGTGAACCCCCATATCAGCACAGGCCAATTATTAGAACATTGGCGAGAGAACAAACATGAGGCACTTCTGTCTCGTCTCGCGAGCTGGGAAATCCCCCTCGACGAAGACAATCAAGAAGACATATTTTTAGACTCATTGGACAATATCCTTGCCCAATGCGTTGAAAAACAAATTGAAAACCTGCAGGCCAAAGCAAGAAGTGTCGGTTTATCAGCCGAAGAAAAAAGGGAGCTACTAGCTTTAATGCTAGATCTAAAAGCGTAACCCTGTTTGATTAGTCAGCATTTAATAAATTTGTTAACATAATTGGTTTGCATTTGAGAATGCAACGTCCTTCACCAGACCTGAAGTTGGATATCATCTATGGATCAAAATCCGCAGTCACAGCTAAAATTACTTGTTATTAAAGGCAAGGAACAAGGCTATCTGACCTACGCCGAAGTAAACGACCACCTACCTGCAGAAATCGTGGATTCTGAACAGGTAGAAGACATCATTCAAATGATCAATGACATGGGTATCAAGGTAGTAGAAACTGCACCTGACGCTGATGATCTAGCTCTTAATGATGACGATGCCAATATAGATGAAGATGCAGCTGAAGCTGCTGCTGCTGCGCTTTCAAGCGTAGAAAGCGAGATTGGCCGTACTACTGACCCAGTTCGTATGTACATGCGTGAAATGGGTACAGTTGAACTACTGACTCGTGAAGGCGAAATCGACATTGCGAAGCGTATTGAAGATGGTATCAATACCGTTCAATTATCTGTTGCTGAGTACCCAGGCACTATTCCATACATCTTGGAACAGTTTGACCGCGTACTCGCTGAAGAGATTCGCTTAACAGATCTAATCAATGGCTTTGTTGACCCAGACGACGATGGCACAGCTGCGCCAACGGCGACTCACATCGGTTCAGAGCTCGCTAAAACTGATCTAGAAGACGAAGACAAAGAAGAAGCAGAAGACGACGAGGAAGAAGAAGAGGAAGATACAGGTATTGATCCTGAGCTTGCTCTTGAGAAGTTCACAGCACTTCGCACTAGCTACCAAAACCGTCAACTAGCAATCAATGAATACGGCCATGAAAGCCCGAAAGCAACACTTGCAACGACAATGATGCAAGACGTATTCAAAGAGTTCCGTCTGACGCCAAAACAGTTCGATTACCTAGTAAACGAACTGCGTACTTCAATGGATCGCGTACGTACTCAAGAACGCCTAATCATGCGTCAAACGGTTGAGTACGGCAAAATGCCGAAGAAATCTTTCATTGCTCTATTTACTGGTAATGAATCTAGCGAAGCATGGTTGGACGAAGTTCTTGCTTCAGACAAACCATACGCTGAAAAGATCAAACGTAACGAACACGACATCCGTCGTTCTATCCAAAAGCTGGATATAATCGAACGTGAAACGTCTCTTACTGTTCAAAGCATTAAAGATATCAGCCGTCGTATGTCTATCGGTGAAGCGAAAGCTCGTCGTGCTAAGAAAGAGATGGTTGAAGCGAACTTACGTCTAGTAATCTCGATTGCTAAGAAGTACACAAACCGTGGTCTACAATTCCTGGATCTAATCCAAGAAGGTAACATCGGTCTGATGAAAGCAGTAGATAAGTTTGAATACCGTCGTGGTTACAAGTTCTCTACTTACGCTACGTGGTGGATCCGTCAAGCAATCACTCGTTCGATTGCCGACCAAGCTCGTACTATCCGTATTCCGGTTCACATGATCGAAACGATCAACAAACTAAACCGTATCTCTCGTCAAATGCTACAAGAGATGGGTCGTGAACCACTTCCGGAAGAGTTGGCTGAGCGCATGCAAATGCCTGAAGACAAGATCCGTAAAGTACTGAAAATCGCTAAAGAGCCTATCTCAATGGAGACACCAATCGGTGACGACGAAGATTCGCACCTAGGTGATTTCATCGAGGATACAACGCTAGAACTGCCTTTAGACTCTGCAACGGCAACAAGCCTGCGCGGCGCAACTAAAGACGTTCTTGCAGGCCTAACGCCTCGTGAAGCGAAAGTACTGCGTATGCGTTTCGGTATCGACATGAACACTGACCACACTCTAGAAGAAGTGGGTAAGCAGTTCGACGTTACTCGTGAACGTATCCGTCAGATCGAAGCAAAAGCACTGCGTAAACTTCGTCACCCAAGCCGCTCAGAAACTCTGCGTAGCTTCCTAGACGAGTAATTACACACTTTAGTGTGGTTAGCTTTTAAGCATAAAATAAAAAAGGTGAGCGTTGGCTCACCTTTTTTGTGCCTATATGATTTAAGTGGCTAAGATGTAAGCGGAATTGCCCCTCATAGTGTCTAGACACCAATGAATGCTTCCCCTATAATCTATGCCCTACGGCCCCTTAGCTCAGTGGTTAGAGCGCACGACTCATAATCGTTCGGTCCCCAGTTCAAATCTGGGAGGGGCCACCAAATTAGAAAAGCCAGAACAGTTCACGCTGCTCTGGCTTTTTGCTTTTCTGAAGCTGTACAACTCACAGCTATGTTTCCTACAAATAACGAATTGTCCCACACGCAATTCCAATTCCCTCTCTGTGACTAAATATACTTTTCTTTTATAAAAAAATCGGCAATATGAGAGTACATAGATAATTCAATCGTTCAGGGAAGAAACATGAAAGACGAAACGCTCTCGATTCACTTCGGCTACGACACTGATCCAACAACCAAATCAGTTGCGACCCCTATTTACCAAACCGTTGCTTACGAATTCGATGACGCACAACACGGCGCCGATCTGTTTAACCTTGCGGTGCCAGGCAATATCTACACTCGTATAATGAACCCAACCAATGATGTGTTGGAAAAGCGCATGGCAGCCTTAGAAGGTGGTATTGCAGGCTTAGTGGTGAGTGCAGGCAGCGCGGCGATCAACTACGCGATTCAAACGTTGGCACAAATCGGTGACAACATCGTTTCAACACCTCAGCTTTACGGCGGTACTTACACCCTATTTGCTCATATGCTACCAAACCAAGGGATCGAAGTTCGCTTTGCTAAAGACGATAAACCAGAAAGCTTAGCGGCACTGATCGATGAAAAAACCAAGGCAGTTTATTGTGAAAGTATCGGTAACCCAGCAGGCAATATTATCGACTTAGAACGTGTTGCTGAGCTTGCTCACGCACAAGGTGTACCTGTGATTGTAGATAACACGGTGGCGACACCTGTGTTGTGTAAACCTATCGATTTTGGTGCCGATATTGTGGTGCACTCGCTCACCAAATACGTTGGTGGTCATGGAACAACATTGGGTGGCGTGATTGTCGACTCAGGCAAATTCCCATGGGCAGAGCACAAAGATCGCTTCCCAGTATTTAATCAGCCAGAACCTTCTTACCACGGTGTGGTTTATACCGAGGCTTTTGGTGACGCCGCGTTTATTGGTCGTGCTCGAACGGTTCCACTACGTAATACCGGCGCAGCACTGTCGCCCATGAATGCCTTCATGCTAATGCAAGGTCTAGAAACTTTATCGCTACGCATGGAGCGACACACAGAGAATGCACTGAAAGTAGCTAAGTACCTTCAGCAACATGAGAAAGTGAGTTGGGTGAGCTACGCTGGTTTACCAACGTCTGAGTTCTATCCGCTGGCTGAGAAATACATGCAAGGTAAGCCGTCTGCCATTTTATCTTTTGGCTTGAAAGATGGTTATGAAGCCGGTGTTCGTTTCTATGATGCGCTGCAAATTTTCAAGCGCTTGGTGAACATTGGTGATGCAAAATCTCTCGCTTGTCACCCTGCTTCTACAACACACCGTCAATTAAGCGAAGCGGAACAAAAGCAAGCAGGTGTGTCACCAGAGATGATTCGTCTCTCAGTAGGTATCGAGCACATTGACGATATCTTGGCTGACCTAGAGCAAGCACTTAATGCTTAACGCTGAACGCCGTTAAAGCTAGCTCCAACACTGATCGTTAACTAACAGACACAAAGAAGCCCATCACTGGATAGGCTTCTTAATATCTAATGCTCTTAGATAGGCTAATGATTACTCAACAGTAACCGCTTTCGCTAAGTTACGAGGTTGGTCAACGTCAGTACCTTTGATTAGCGCTACGTGGTAAGACAACAACTGCATCGGTACTGTGTAGTAGATAGGTGCTGTTACTTCACTTACGTGAGGCATCTTGATGATCTTCATGTTCTCATCGCTTTCAAAGCCTGCATCTTCATCTGCGAATACGTAAAGTAGACCGCCACGAGCACGTACTTCTTCAACGTTTGATTTCAGTTTCTCTAGCAAGTCGTTGCTTGGTGCAATAACGACGACTGGCATATCTGCATCGATAAGAGCCAAAGGACCGTGCTTAAGCTCGCCAGCCGCGTATGCTTCTGCGTGGATGTAAGAGATCTCTTTCAGTTTAAGAGACGCTTCCATCGCGATTGGGTAGAACTCACCACGCCCCAAGAACAGTGTGTGATGCTTATCAGCAAAATCAGGTGCTAGCGCTTCGATCTCTTTATCAAACGCCAATGCTTTCTCGATATCAGCAGGCAGTTGATGCAGTGATTGAACGATTTCCGCTTCTTTCTCTTCATTGATACGACCTTGTAGA
Source organism: Vibrio sp. 10N.286.46.A8 (assembly GCF_041470165.1). Taxonomy (NCBI): domain Bacteria; kingdom Pseudomonadati; phylum Pseudomonadota; class Gammaproteobacteria; order Vibrionales; family Vibrionaceae; genus Vibrio; species Vibrio sp. 10N.286.46.A8. The sequence goes on along the minus strand of NZ_JBFRLX010000071.1, from coordinate 84,145 downwards.
CGACCAATTGACGTTACCATCATCAGCATAGCCGCTAGCTGTGTTGTGAAGGCTTTAGTTGAAGCAACACCGATTTCAGTTCCTGCGCGAGTCATGAAGGCAAAATCAGATTCACGAACCAGTGAAGAACCGGCAACGTTACAGATTGTCATTGCCGACATGTAGCCTTTCTCTTTTGCAAGACGAAGTGCAGCAAGCGTATCCGCCGTTTCACCAGACTGAGACAGAGTCACCAATAGGCTGTTCGGGCGAACAACGAAATCACGGTAACGGAATTCAGAGGCAATCTCTACGTCACAGCTTACGCCTGCTAGAGACTCAAACCAGTAACGAGCTGCCATGCCTGAGTTGTAAGACGTACCACATGCGATGATCTGCACGTGTTCTACCTTGCTCAGGATCTCTTCCGCTTTAACACCGATTGCATTAGTGATTACAGAAGTGTCAGAGATACGACCTTCCATTGTGTTGATCAGCGCTGTTGGCTGCTCAAAGATCTCTTTCTGCATGAAGTGACGGTATTGACCTTTGTCACCTGCATCGTGTTCAGCGTTTGATTCAACGATGTCACGCTCAACACGCTCGCCCGCTACATCAAATACCGTTACATCACGACGAGTCACCTCAGCAACATCACCCTCTTCTAGGTACATGAAACGACGAGTTACGCTTAATAGTGCAAGCTGGTCAGAGGCTAGGAAGTTTTCACCAACACCAAAACCGATAACGATCGGGCTACCTGAACGAGCAACAACGATACGGCTAGGATCTTTACGATCAACCGCCACCGTGCCGTATGCTCCGTCTAATTGTTTCGCGGTCTTTTGAAGCGCTTCAACCAATGAATCAGAAGTACGAAGTTCCCATTCAACTAAGTGAGCGATAACTTCAGTATCCGTTTGTGAAGTAAACACATAACCACGCTCTTGAAGAAGAGCACGCAGTGCTTCGTGGTTTTCGATAATACCATTGTGTACAACAGCAATATCACCAGACATGTGTGGGTGTGCGTTTGCTTCAGAAGGCTCACCGTGTGTCGCCCAACGTGTATGAGCGATACCAGTACCGCCAATAACATGTTGTTGATCGACTGCGTCTGCTAGCTCTTGTACTTTACCAAGGCGGCGTACACGAGTTAGGTTAGATTCGCTATCAACTACAGCGACACCCGCTGAATCGTAACCTCGGTATTCTAGGCGGCGAAGGCCTTCTACTAAAATTTCGGCTACATCACGCTGTGCTACTGCACCAACAATTCCACACATAGTTTCACTCCATCAATTTCGTTTTATTCCTATTGGCAGCAAGCAAAGGCCAGATCTTTATCAAGATCAATTATAGGAAGGTAAATGCATAATACTTAAATTTGTTTTTACGCTGGATCGGTCAGGATCACTCGAACATCATGTGATTCGATACTTGCTTTGGATTCTTCGCCTAAGTCTGTATCGGTAATTAAGATGTCAATGTGTTCCCATGCCAGCTCTAAGTTCGGGATCTTTCGTCCCACCTTTTCCGACTCAACCATCACGATCACTTCTCGTGACACTTCAGCCATTACTTTACTTAGACCAACCAATTCATTGAACGTGGTTGTGCCTCTATCAAGGTCGATACCATCAGCCCCGATAAATAGTTGATCAAAATCGTAAGCTCGAAGTACTGATTCTGCGACTTTGCCTTGAAAAGAATCCGAATGGGTATCCCAAGTGCCGCCGGTCATTAGCAGTGTTGGTTCGCTTTCCAACTCATTAAGTGCATTAGCAACGTGCAACGAGTTGGTCATCACAACCAAACCACGCTTGCTATTGAGCTGCTGAATTAGCGCTCCTGTCGTGCTACCACTATCGATCACAATGCGGTTATGGTCGCGAATTAAATCTGCTGCGGCTTTCGCCAATGAAATCTTTCGAGTCGAAACTTGTGGACCCAGCTCTTCGTTCACAACCTCTTTCGGTAATGAAATCGCACCACCATAACGGCGCAAAAGCTGACCGTTTTTCTCTAAAGACGCCAAGTCCTTTCTAATCGTGACCTCTGAGGTTTCGAACTTAGCGGATAATTCATCAACACTAACCTCCCCTTTTTCATTCACTAGGTTAGAAATTGCATGTCTTCTGAGCTGGGTGTTTCGTTTCGACATTTAAAAAAGGCCATTAAGTTTCGATGTGAAACATATTATAATTACAACGAAACTATTTAGTCCATTTATTTTGATCCAAAAAATTAATAAATAGCGATAAAACCTTGTCCTAAGACAATTGTTAAGCAGTGATATTGAACTCATTAGGTGGTAGAATCCGCACCCGAAAAGAAAAAAAATTACAAAACTGACTGTTATTTTTTTGCAACTTACCGCCTATATGGTGGGGTAAGTCACAGAAAACCGATATTGAATCAAAATCTTTTGGTCATAAAATGACTAAAATTGATGAAAGACTTACAACTCTGAAGGACATATTGGAAGTCCCGCGCTTTTACACAACAGGCACAAAATGTTGATGTAGCGGACCAATCTTCAGAACTTAAATAAATTTCAAATTGTAACAATACTTACCGGAGAGTACCTTCCATGAAAAAGACCAAAATCGTATGTACGATTGGCCCTAAAACTGAATCTGTAGAGAAGCTAACTGAACTAGTAGATGCTGGCATGAACGTTATGCGTCTTAACTTCTCTCACGGTGATTTCGCAGAGCACGGCACTCGTATCGCGAACTTCCGTAAAGTAATGGAAAACAATGGTGAGCAACTTGCGATCCTTCTAGATACTAAAGGTCCAGAAATCCGTACTATCAAACTTGAAGATGGTAACGACGTAGATCTAGTAGCTGGTCAAGAGTTCACTTTCACAACTGACGCAACAGTTGTTGGTAACAAAGACGTAGTAGCAGTAACTTACCTAGGTTTCGCTAAGGACCTAACAGCAGGTAACACTATCCTTGTTGATGATGGCCTAATCGAAATGGAAGTTATCGCAACAACAGAAACTGAAGTTAAGTGTAAAGTTCTTAACAACGGTGCTCTAGGCGAAAACAAAGGTGTTAACCTTCCTGGCGTTTCTGTTCAACTTCCAGCTCTTTCTGAGAAAGACAAAGCTGACCTTAAGTTTGGTTGCGAGCAAGGCGTTGATTTCGTAGCTGCTTCTTTCATTCGTAAAGAAGAAGACGTTAAAGAAATCCGTGAGCTTCTAAACGCTAACGGCGGCGAGAACATCCACATCATTTCTAAGATTGAAAACCAAGAAGGTGTAGATAACTTCGATTCAATCCTTGAAGCTTCTGACGGCATCATGGTTGCTCGTGGTGACCTAGGTGTTGAAATCCCAGCTGAAGAAGTAATCTTCGCTCAGAAGATGATGATCGAGAAGTGTAACCGCGCACGTAAGATGGTTATCACTGCAACTCAAATGCTTGACTCTATGATCAGCAACCCACGTCCAACTCGTGCAGAAGCGGGTGACGTTGCGAACGCAATCATGGATGGTACTGATGCAGTAATGCTTTCTGGTGAAACTGCTAAAGGTAAGTACCCAGTTGAAGCTGTTACTATCATGGCTCAAATCGCGAACCGTACTGATTCAGCTCTTAAAGCTGAGCTAGGTTCTCGTCTAGACAGCCCACGTCTACGCATCACTGAAGCAGTATGTAAAGGCGCTGTAGACACAGCAGAGAAGCTAGCTGCTCCTCTAATCGTTGTTGCAACTGAAGGCGGTAAGTCTGCACGTTCAGTACGTAAGTACTTCCCAACTGCAAACATCCTTGCTCTAACAACTAACGAAAAGACAGCTGCACAGCTAGTTCTTACTAAAGGTGTTAAGCCAGTTCTTGTTGACTCTATCGAGAACACAGACGCGTTCTACATCAACGGTAAAGAAATCGCTCTACAATCTGGCCTAGGTAACAAAGGCGACATCGTAGTTATGGTTTCTGGTGCTCTAGTCGCTTCTGGTACTACAAACACAGCATCTGTTCACGTTCTATAAGAATGAACCGATTCGCATAAAATATAAAAGAGGGCTTCGGCCCTCTTTTTTTATGAAACAAAATCTTGCCTAACTTTTCAGTACGCTGTATTATCAATCACATTAGAACTACGTACTGTTAAACTCCAATAAACTCTTTCTAAGAAACGGATTAGCAGACTAGAAATCAAATATACATGAGGTTTGTAATGTCTAGTCCTACGCTTACTGACAAAGTATCAAAGATGATTCGCCAAGATATTCTCAATGGTGAATTAACCCCAGGTAAAAAACTCGTTGTCGCTGATCTCAAAGCACGATACAACGTCGGCGCATCTCCAATTCGCGAAGCCTTAGTGCAGCTATCTTGGAGTAAATACGTAAAGCTAGAGCCACAAAAAGGCTGCTGGGTATCACCGGTATCAAAGAAAGAACTCAATGACCTATATGAAAGCCTTCGTGTTGTCTCTTCTGTTCTGCTTAAAAAGGCAATTTCAGCAGGCGATGAAAGCTGGGAACTGGAAGTATTAACCTCCTACCACAAGCTATCACGCATACAATATGTCTCAGAAGAGTTTGATTGTGTTGAGTGGGAAGAACGTCACCAGCAGTTTCATGCAGCGTTACTTGAAGGCGCAGACTCAGAGAACATGTTTAAGTTCTTTGATGATCTTATCAATCAAGTAAAACGCTACCGCTTCCTAGCGATGTCAGCGAAAAGCGCATCTGATGATCTGTTCAATATTGATGAGCATGAAATGATCATGAAGCTGGTACTTGCTAAAAATGTCGATCAAGCGACAGAACTATTGGATCAACACCTGTTAAGTTCAATGAAGCGAATTGAAGAAGTTATCGAAGCCGCATAATGTCAAGATAGATTCTAACCACATAAAAACGGAGCCTAATAGCTCCGTTTTTTATTTCCAGTATTACGACTGAACTACCACCCAAAAAACTCTTTGTGATGAGTATTGAGTAGCACAACCATAGGTAAAAAATACAATGCACTCAGTTGAAAGCCAAGAACGGCTAATGTACCTATGGTTAACCTCACTAAAAAATCGACAAACATACCACGCCTCTTTCAATCAGACTGTATGATCCCTAAACCCTTGCTTCAGCGAACCTAATTCAACTAATGCCCTTCAAGACTTTGATAGGGTTAGCTAACCAGTTGAATTAAGTTAACGGTGCCATCCTTTTACATCTAGCAAACACTCTATTAATTGCATCTTTTATCATGAGATGACATGAAGCAAGACTGTTTGATTATTGTTCAGTTTAGCTCAAATCACCGCGAGTATTAGACTTTAGTCTAATCATATAAACTTTGTGATTTAAGTCTCTCAAAAATGAGATTCCCAATAAATATGGATGCATGGTACTGGGGGGGATCAAGCACAGTAAATAACAGGGCACTCTATAAAAAGCGCAATAGCGCCCTAAGGCAGAGTTACAAAGAAATGAATGGCAATAAGAAAGTGTGGACAAACGATACATACTTCCAGAAAGCAAAACGGCCCAAATTAAGGGCCGTTCGTATCAGTAAAATCGCTATCTTTTTCAAACGATTAAATGATCAGTTTTAGCTTAAAAGCAGCTTTAAATCTTTCTTCGTTAGGCTTTCAACGCTCGTTCACCACGTGCGATGCCAACAACCCCACTTCGAGCCACTTCAAGTACTTCCGTTACTTCAGACAATGCCTGAATGAAAGCATCCAGTTTCTCGCTCGTACCCGCCATTTGAACCGTATATTGAGAAGCCGTCACATCAACAATCTGACCACGGAATATATCCGCTGTGCGCTTCACTTCAGCGCGAGCAAAGCCGCTAGCGCGTACTTTTACCATCAGAAGTTCACGCTCGATATGCTCAAGCTCAGACACTTCTTGTACCTTAAGTACGTCGATTAACTTGTGTAGCTGTTTTTGGATCTGCTCAAGCTGCATTTCGCTTGAGTTAGTGGTGACATTCAGACGAGAAAGCGTTGGATCATCCGTAGGGGATACATTCAAAGACTCGATGTTGTAGCCACGCTGAGAAAACAAGCCAACCACACGAGATAGTGCACCTGGTTGGTTTTCCATTAATAGTGAAAGGATGTGTCTCATATTATGTTCTCTCCGTTTTACTTAGCCACATGTTATCCATACCCTCGCCTTTGATCTGCATTGGGTATACGTGCTCGGTGTCATCCACACTAATATCGACAAATACCAAACGGTCTTTCATCGCCAGTGCTTTTTCCAAACCTGATTCCAATTCATCCGGAGATGAAATACGCATGCCAACGTGGCCATAAGCCTCAGCGATAGCAGCAAAATCAGGAACAGAGTCCATATATGAATTAGAGTAACGACCTTGATAAACAATGTCTTGCCACTGTTTTACCATGCCTAAGAAACGGTTGTTAAGATTAATAATCTTAACGGGGATATTGTATTGCAGCGCAGTCGACAGCTCTTGGATATTCATTTGAATACTGCCGTCACCAGTAACAATCACAACTTCTTCATCAGGTTTCGCAAACTTAACGCCCATACCAGCTGGTAAGCCAAAGCCCATCGTACCTAGACCACCAGAGTTAATCCAACGGCGTGGCTTGTCAAACGGGTAGTACAAAGCAGCAAACATTTGGTGCTGACCAACATCCGAAGCAACATAGGCATCACCATTGGTTACTTTATGCAGTGTTTCAATAACTTGTTGTGGCTTAATTCGACCCGACGTTTTGTCATACGCTAAGCAGTCACGTTCTTGCCACTGTTTAATTTCACTCCACCAGCTTTCCATCGCTTCTGCATCGTTAGTTCCACCTTGCTCAATAAGCAGGTTAACCATGCTTTCTAGTACTTTTTCCGCTGAACCTACAATCGGAAGATCCACTTTAACGTTCTTAGAGATAGAAGATGGATCGATATCAATGTGCATGATCTTCGCATCAGGACAGTATTTATCTAGGTTATTGGTCGTTCGATCATCGAAACGTACGCCAATACCAAAGATCAAGTCCGCATTGTGCATCGCCATATTGGCTTCATACAAACCATGCATGCCCAACATACCCAAAGAGTTCTTATGAGTACCAGGGAAAGCGCCAAGCCCCATTAGGGTACTTACCACGGGTAAATTCAGTGCCTCTGCTAATTTTAACAGCGGCTTATCTGCCTCAGAAATAACCGCACCACCACCGACATAAAGTACCGGTTTCTTCGCTTCAAGAAGGGCTTTTAGCGCCTTTTTGATCTGACCTTTATGACCCGTAACCGTTGGGTTATATGAACGCATTTTGATCGTTTCTGGGTATTCATAAGGAAGCTTAATTTGTGGGTTTAAAATGTCTTTTGGCAGGTCAATAACCACAGGACCTGGACGTCCTGTCGTTGAAATATAGAATGCTTTTTTAACGACTTCAGGGATATCTTCCGCTTTCTTAACGAGGAAGCTGTGTTTAACGATCGGGCGTGATACACCAACGATGTCACACTCTTGGAAGGCGTCGTTACCAATAAGGTTATTTGGTACGTTACCAGAAATAACAATCATTGGGATTGAGTCCATGTAGGCTGTTGCAATACCAGTAACGGTATTGGTCGCACCTGGACCAGAACACACAAGTACTACACCCGGCTTACCGGTAGAACGAGTATAGCCATCTGCCATGTGGGTAGCGGCTTGTTCGTGTCGTACTAATACGTGTTTAATTTCAGCAGTTTTAGCATGCAGCGCATCGTAGATATCAAGTACAGAACCACCTGGATAACCAAAGATTTGTTCTACACCCTCTTCAATTAGAGACTGCACCACCATCTCAGCGCCGGATAACATTTCAGCGCCGGATGACATGGCTGTTTCAGGTTTTGTTGTCATATTGCTCTCCTCACCAGTTTCCAATCACATTTGGTGAACATGTTGGGCTGGTTTTTCATAGTCTAGGGCTTATTCGTAGCCTAATTCGAAATACTTCCACTTTTTCGGCTATGGCTGTCTGTTGTGATAACAACAAACAGTAATACGAAACAACTTTAACGCTTTATTATCATCTGGTCTAACGCCTGTTATTCGGCAACTGTGCCAAAAAACCAACTATTAGCTCAAAGCATCAAATAAAACCCAACACAGGCTTTCACACTAGGTTTAAACACTGCCTACTTGATAAAAAAAAGCACTTAATATTTCAACAGTTCGCTATTTATCGATAAACAGCGAGCTTGTTGGTGTGCGCTTTCGCACATTGTGCTGTGTCATTAGATACAAAAAATCCCCCTAAAAATGCAATCACATTCGTAGGGGGATTTTTAAACAACTGAAAATTTATCTAAACAGAAAACTACTTATCTTTAGGCTTTTCGTTGTACATTTCTTCGATTTCGTCTTGATACTTATCGTTAATAACCTTACGACGCAGTTTCTGGGTCGGTGTTAGCTCACCATCATCCATAGAAAACGCTTTTGGCAGCAACTTGAACTTCTTCACTTGCTCAAACTTCGCTAGCTCTTGCTGCAGGTCATTCACACGTTTCTCTAGCATCTCTACTATTTGGTGATTTTTAACAAGTTCCACACGGTCGTGATACTTAATATTAAGCTCCTTGGCATACACTTCTAGCGAGTCATAACAAGGAACAATCAGCGCAGAAACGAATTTGCGAGTATCAGCGATAACAGCAATCTGTTCGATAAAGTGATCTTTACCAATCGCGCCTTCCACCACTTGCGGTGCAATGTACTTACCGCCAGAAGTCTTCATTAATTCTTTGATGCGATCAGTAATGAATAGATTACCATTTTCATCAAAATGACCCGCATCACCCGTTTTTAGGAAACCATGCTCGTCAAATGTCTTAGCTGTCTCTTCTGGCATCTTGTAGTAGCCACGCATCACCATTGGGCCACGAACAAGAATCTCGTCCTTAGCGCCAATTTTCACTTCAGCGCCCGGCATCGACATACCGATCGAATCAGGGTTAAAACAACGGTCATCCCAGCACGATACTGTTGCCGTGGTTTCTGTCATGCCGTAGCCAAGTTTTACATTGATACCAATCGCGTGGAAGAAGCGACCAATGGTTTCATCAAGCTTCGCGCCACCACATGGCATGAAGTTGATGTTACCACCTAACAGAGCTCGCAGTTTAGATAACACAAGCTTGTCAGCAAGCGCATGGCTCTTCTTCAGCATGAATGATGGTGTACGACCTTCTTGATGACAAACAGAAAGCTTCGCGCCCATGTTCACCGCCCAAGTAAAGAGTACTTTACGAATAAACGGTGCTTTAGATACTTTCTCGTGAATCGCTGAGAAAATCTTCTCGTAGAAGCGAGGAACTGCAGACATAACCGTTGGTTTAACATCACTCAGTGCGTCACGAACTTGCATGGTGTCTTGCAAATAGCAGTTGGTTGCGCCTTTATAAAGGACATAGAAAGTCCAAGCGCGTTCAAATACATGTGATAGAGGTAAGAAACACAATGAGACGTCGTCTTTGCTTAAGCTGAGACGCTCATCATGGCCTTTTAGTTGATAGCCAACATTAGTGTAATCAAGCATTACACCTTTAGGCTGGCCTGTTGTACCAGAGGTATAGATAAGCGTCAGTAAGTCATCCATGCAGGCATCTGCAAGACGAACATCAAGCTCAGCTCGCTGATCTTCAACACCACGAGCCATGAACTCTTTCCAAGAGACGGCAAAGCGATGTCCTTGCAGATCGATATCATCAGACATCGCCACAACAACTTCTAGCTGTTCACACTCTTCAAAAAGGCTAACCGCCGCATCGAATTGAGCTTGCTCACCAACGAATAAGATCTTCACATCCGCATTTTGGATAATGTAAGAAGACTGCGCCGCTGTGTTGGTTGGGTAGATTGGTACCGTTACAAGGCGCGCTTGTAAGGATGCGAAGTCAGCCACAGTCCACTGAGGCATATTGTTCGAGAAGATACCGATCTTATCCTGAACTCTCAATCCTTGAGCCAATAGCGCTAATGAAAGCGTATCGATTTGTTGTCCAAATTGTTCCCAGCTAATACCTTGCCATACATTGCCTACTTTGTGCTTCAAAGCTGTACGGTTGCCACCTTGGGCAATTTGGTCACGAAGTCTTTTTACGATATGAAAATCTAAATTGGCCATCTCTTTACCTTTGGCTTACACCTGTAAGCTTTTTTGAGCGCACAAGTGTACCTCTGATCATGGAAAAGGCAACTGATGAAGCTCAAAGTTATAAGTAATAGTACGTCTCACGCTAAGTTTTCTATCAACAAAAATAGCAGGTACAAAAAAACCCCAAGCCAGACTCCTAGCTTAGGGCTTATAAATCATAGGAATTAGTGTCTAGTTAAGCGCCACTACTTCGCCACAGATCATCATTAACTGATCTCGTAACCAGATGTGTCCTTTGTCCTTTTCACTTGATTCGTGCCAGCTAAGGAAGCCAGAAATCGCCGCATTATCGAATGGGAAATCTAGAATCTGAAGCTGATCTTTGTTTGCTGCATGTTCTACCATCCAACGAGGAGCTATCGTCACAAGTTCAGATTGACCAACAACGTAAAGTACGTTGCTTAAGCTCGTACCTTCGTAGAAAGGTGTGCAATCGAGGTCACGGTAAGCTTGCTCAGAGAAGCTACGTTGACCATGGATGCGAGACAGTTTAGCGTGCTTTTCGTTAAGCAACTCTGCCGCTGAAACTTCACCGTTGATGCGTGGGTGAGAAGCAGAAGCGACCACAACCAATTCATCTTGGAAGATTTCAGTGCTTGAGAAACCTTGTTCATCAAAACGCGAGTAATCAATAACAAAGTCAATTTCTTGGTAACGCATGCGCTCAGAAAGTTGACGGTCAAATTCCGCATCCATGTGCAGATTAACGCTAGGTGCTTGGTCGTTGATTGTCGACATAATCTTAGGTGCAAAACGCATGTCGCAAGGGCTACAAATTGCAAGTTTGAACAGACGAGAAGACGACTCTGGAGAGAATACAGAACTTGGTAATTCGTTGCGTACTAACTGCAGCGCTTGGCGGATTGGGCCAAACAACTGACGAGCACGTTGAGTCGGTTGAATACCACGACCTTGACGCATGAATAGCTCGTCGTTGAACATTACTTTTAGACGAGCAACAGCATTACTTACCGCTGGCTGAGACATGCCCAGATTATGAGCTGCACGTGTAATATTTTGCTCTTGCATAACTGCATCAAATACAGTCAAAAGATTTAAGTCGACTCCACGAAGTGTGCTTTCCATTCTGTAGCTTGCAATTGCACTCATTGCGTCTTTTTTCTCTAACATTCAAGTTGCCTCTTGTCGGTTCGACAGGGTTAAATTGGTAATGGTGTGGGAATAGATAACCACTAATTCTTATATTTATCAGACCGATGTTTTTCGGATTGCCATTACTATTAACCAATAAATCTCGAGCTACCAACAAGATTGATAAAGAATAATTTAATTTTACCTTAATGATTAAACAACACCTAAAAATCAGTTGCTTATGGAGTTATAAAAAAACATAAAATGCGTCACTTATGAGTTTCATTTCGACTTATTTAGCTGTTCTATCGTTTTGGTTACATTTGTTACAAATTATTGAACTCGTGAATCGTTCAGCTAGGCAATTCAGAAATAACACTTATAGGTTACGTGAGTGATGCATAACTAGGAAAATCCACCTTATCCCAAAGTTGCTTTCTCAAGTCATCTTGGTTGGACCATTTGCCCGCCAAAAGCCACTCAACAAGTGCACTTGCCACGTCAGGGTAAGTGACCCTTTCTGCCTGCTTTTCACCGAGCCAACTACGCAAGATAGCCGCGTCTAAAAAACTCATGGTTTGAGCCAACCCGAGCGCTTCAAGCGTCGCCACATTACTTTGTTGTTCGAACTGTCCCTCAAGAGGCTTGAGAAGCAACTTCTTACCTAAAGTTAAGGCTTCTGATGGCAATTCAAAACCGCCATTGGCCACCACACCAGAGCACTGATTGAGATCGAATTGGAAGCCGGCATGACTGAGTGGTTTGAACTCAATATTTTCGACTCGGTTATACTCAATAACATTCGGGTGATAGCAGACAAAGTGATGAGAAACAAACTTCATCAACAACTCAGAGATCGCATCAAGATCCTCAAATGGTAAATAAACCAAGGTGAAGTCTTGTGTTGCTTTAGCTCGCTCATCACACGCAGGCGTGTGAACGATAGGTGGCAATATTGGCTGTTCAAAGTGATACCAGTGCAAACCAATAGAGTGCTCAGTTGGGGCGAAATGTTGAATCACGGAATGTTCAATCCAGTTGCCCCCTTCCTTAGGCACATCGTAACGGAACGCATTTTGGTGGCTTATTCCAATACACGGCACACCTTGTCTCTTAGCCGCCCATGCCGTCACAGGTTCAAAATCATTAAGCACTAAGTCATAAGGCGCAAGATCGATCTGGTTAACCTCGCGGAGAAATCGCCAGATGTTGTTCTTGATGAATGTCTTGCCGTATTTAACCTTCCCTTGCTCGCTGTAAAAAGTTAAACCGCTGCGGGTCTGATAGTTGCCAAACGCTTCCATCGAAAAGAATTTACTCTCGTCTCGCCCAGAGAACAGAAAGTCGACATCAATATTTTGCTGACGAAAAGCGACGGCCATTGCTCTCGCTCTAGCGATGTGCCCATTTCCAGTGCCCTGTACGCCATATAAAATTTTCATGCATGTTCCTTTATGTTTGCCACTTAAGCTCGGCAGTGGTTGTTGCCAACAAAATGATTACAGGATGAAGCTGATAGCAAGGCTAGTACAAGCGATGCCCAAGGCTGCGCCAATCAGTACGTCCGTTAAAAAGTGCACACCAAGTAGGATTCGAGAGCCAGCAATCGCTGCCGCCCAAATCAGGCTAAAGAGATATAAACTCGGATAGAAATGTCCGATTAGAGTCGCCATAACAAAAGCCGCAGCGGAATGCCCAGAAGGCAGGCTGTATTTATCAGATGGCACAATATGGGAGTAAAGCAATGAAGAGAATTCAGCGGGTCTACGGCGCTTAAGAGTGTTCTTGGCTAACCAATAAATCGGCAGCTCTATCGCAAAAGCGGCTAGACCAACCATTAAAAATTCACGACCTGTATAGCCATCAGCTAACAGCGCAATCAGAGCGATCAACACATATAAGTGACCATCCCCAGTATGAGACACCGCTTTACTCAGTGTTGCATGTTGCCCGCTATAACGGTTCTTCAAACAGAAAACAGAAAATGCCACATCCCAGCGGACAATCGGTTCGATAGTACGCATACGATCTCCTTAACAATCCTCATTCAGTTAAGGCTCAAGGTATGCCCCTGAAATGACAGTTAAGTGACGTTTTTAATGAACTAAAATGAATTTTGAAGCGAATTAACCGCTTTCACTAAGTAAGCTAATAGGAGCCTAGAAGCAGCCGATAAAAATAAAGCGACACAAGGCCGCTTTATTCTTCTATGTTTTTGCTTCTTTATATAAGCAAACACTACTTCTATCGTGCTAATGGTTATAGAGCTCGCTAATGATAATAGCGCTAAAGATTATAGCGCTAATGGCTCATGCTTCTTCACCAACCCGAAGTCAGCCAATATCGCGTAAGCGGCAGGGATCATAAACAACACCAGTAAGGTTGAAGCAAATATGCCAAACACAATTGAAATAACCAGAGGCTGGATAACCTGAGCCTGCAAGCTGGTTTCCGTCAACAGCGGTAGCAAACCTGCCGCTGTGGTCATTGAGGTCAAGAATACCGCACGGAAACGCTCACGACTGGCCTTCACCACCGAGTCATGAACGCTATCTCCCTCATCAACATGGTGACGAATGTACTGCACCAACAAGATGGAATCATTAACCACAATCCCAGCAAGCGACACAAAGCCCATCATGCTTGGCATACTCAAAGCGTGCCCAAGTATCCAGTGACCAACCACTACCCCAATGAAGGCTAGTGGAATCGCCAACATCACGACCACAGGTTCTAAGTAACTTCTGAACTGATAACTTAGAATCGCAAATACGCCGAATAAGCCCAATAAGAACCCTTTGCCCATCGAGGCTCCGGTCTTCGCCGCATCTTTGGCTTCCCCTTCAAAATCAAAGCGTAATCCTGGGTACTTTTGAATAAGCTTGGCTGCTTCATCTTTTTGGAACTGAGCCAAAATTGCTGAAGAGCTCGCTTTCTTATTATCAATATCACCAAAGATACTGATGGTTCTCAGCCCATCAATACGTTGGATTCGTACGTAGTTACGTTGGAAATCTAGCGTTGCCAATGTCGCTAGCGGAATCTGACTGCCATCAGCGGTGATGATTGGGAAATTAGCTAATTGCTGTAAATCACCCGCTTGTTCTTTATCAAGGCGTACCTCAATCGAAATGTTCTCGACCCCAATTTGGATTTCATCCGCAGTCTGACCAAAGAAGGCCGCACGCAATTGGGAAGCAATCATCTGCCCATTCACATTGTAGGTTTCAGCACCTGGGCGCAGTTTAACTAAGATCTCTTCCTTACCCATGCGCATGTCATCAAGCACGCCGTGCACACCATCAAACTGATTGAGGTACTCTTGAATATCTAAAGAAGCCGATTTCAACGCGGCAAGATCATCATGTTTGGCGCGGATCTCGATAGCACGACCGCCCGGCCCCATCGTCGGTTGTTTGAAAACTAGCGAGATAGGATCAGCCAAATCGCCGATGTCTTCCCGCCATGCATCAATAAAATCATCGATCACCGTGTTGCGACTCTCTGCACCACGCAAGTCTAAGCGCACAGTGGCTAAGTGTGGGCCTGATTCATTGGCATCTGCGTTTGCATTGAATTGGCTGGTGATATGCTCAACCAATTTATTACCGTCCTCAAGCTCTTCACTCCACTGCTCATTCAAACGTTCAGCAGATGCGACTATTTTATCGACGACTTTCTCGGTTTGAGACAGTGATGCACCCGGTGGAAGAATGATGCGAGCCTCGGCAATATCACCATCCAACTCAGGGAAAGGTTGGAATTTGACAACGCCACCTGCAATCAATGCTACCGAAAGCAGCAGCAGGGTAAGCACTCCGCCCATAAAGGCATAGCGGAACGTCACGACCTTCTCGACCATGTTCATCAAAGTGGTATTGCGAAAGTTCTCAAACTTCTCAAGCAGAACGACTTTAAAGCGCAGCGCTGGCTTATCATTTTTTTCTTTGTGTAATGAATGAGATAAGTGATTTGGTAGAATAAGAAACGCTTCGATTAAGCTCAGCGACAACACCAAGATAAGCACCTGAGGCACCGCTTTAAGCACCGCACCCATTTCACCATCAAGGAACAACAAACTACCAAAGATACACACAGTGGTTAGGAAAGAAGACAAGACTCCGGGGAGCACTTTCTTCACACCGTTGTACACCGCATCGTCAACGTTTTGCCCCCGATCCAGATGGGAAGCTATAGATTCGGCTATCACTATGGCGTCATCCATCATGATACCAATCGCCATTAATAAACCAACCAGTGACATAATGTTGATCGACAAGCCCAAGTTAGCCATTAAGAACAAGCCACCAAGGAAGGCTACCGGCAAACCTGCTGCAACCCAGAATGAATATCGTAAACTGAAGAACAGCCACATGGTTGCGAACACCAACACAATACCTTGCCAGCCATTGCGCACCATCATGGTTAGACGATCCCAAAGTACCGACGAGAGATCGTTGGTCATTTGCAATGTCACGCCATCGGGCGCAATCGCGCTTTGATCTTCAACGAATCGAGTCACGTTCTCTTTAATTCGTAACGCATCATCTTCTTTGTTCTTACTGATTTTCAACAGAGCAGATGGCTTACCATCAAATAGAACCTTCTGTTCATCAAGCTCAAAGCGGTTGGTTATTTTGGCTATGTCTCTCAAACGAATCACCGAGCCATTAGGCGCAGATCCAACCACAATACTTTCCAGCTCAACCGGTGTAATTCGTCTCTCATCAAAACGAATCAGAAAATTTTTGTCTGGCGTCTCAACGTTACCGCTTGGCAGTTTTACATTCTGACGGCCAATTTGGTCGGCGATATCACCGACACTCAAACCCAACTGGCGAATGGCTTGGGTATCCAGTTCGACACGATATTGGTGATCGGAAAAACCACTAACTTCGACTAAAGAAACGTCGTAATCGAGCTTCATGGTTCGTTTGAGATCTTCGGCGTAAGCTTTGAGTTCAGGCCATGAGGTTTCGGCTGTAATCGCGATATCAACTACCGGTTCATTCCAATCCAACTCTTGAACAACCGGAGATTCAATCTCACTAGGGAAATCATTGATCGAGTTGATCTGAGTTTGAACGTCCACCAGCATTCGGCCAATGTCCGCTTTCTCATTTAACTTGAGAATTAAACGAGCGCTGCCTTCGATGGCTTCACACTGAGTCTCTTCAATGTTGGCTAAGCCGTCTACTGCATCTTCCATTCGCACACATAAGCTCTCTTCCACTTCTTGTGGTGATGCGCCGGGATAAACGATCGCCGCCATAATGTAAGGTGGATCATAGGCAGGAAAGGTTTCACGTTTGATGGTTGATAGTGAGCTTATACCCAAAATCAACAACCCAAGCATCAACAAGTTTGCTGCTGTTGGGTGCCGAGAGAAAAACTTGATCATGACGCACTCTCCTGAGTATCTGATTCAAGCTCAGCCTCTTCAGAGTTCGACTCTTTCAGTAACATGCCTTCGATTGCTGGCAGGACATCATTGAGAACCAGTTTATCTCCCGTTTGTAGCTCACCACTCACAACCGCTTGATTGTCTCTGCGATAAAGCACTTCAACATTCACCACTTGCAAACGCTGATTGTCGTCCATCAGGTAAACCTTATCACCATGCAGTGCTCGCTCAGGCACAACCCAACTCAGATTCGCGACACCTTCAATCTCCGCTTTAACAAACATACCATTGACCAACGGAGGAGCGCTGTCTGGTTGCAGTTGTGAGTAGTCTTGAGCGATTTCAAGAATGATCCCTGCTGTCGCTTGGTTCTCATCAACCGTCTCACTGATTCTCGCCACCTTTGCAGGCCAATTGAGGTTAAGGCTGCCACTGTTTAGCTGAATACTTGCTTTGATCGGCGCTTCATAAGGGTTTGGTATGCCTGCGGCATCACGAGGGAATTGAGTAAAGCTTGAGGCTAAAGTTTGCATATCGTGAATAGAGAGTTGCGCCTCAACTTCCATAACTTTAATCCCGTGAGCAACAAACATCTCTTGCTGAAGATTAACCACTTGGTTCTGTTCAATATCAACCTGCGCAATTCTCATCGCTCTAGGTAGGGTGATGGTTGTTTTATCTAAAGAGCGTTGCGCCTCTTTTACTTTAGAGACATTCACCTTAATCACGGCTTCCGCAACACGCTTTTCATCTGGCATCAATGCAATTTGGTTATCAATATCCAATACAAGCTTCTGTTGAGACAGTGCACTTTGTTGTTGCAGGTCGACATCCGATTGAGAAGTCAGCCCTTTCTTACGCAGATCTTGTTTACGTTGTAGCTCTTTGTTGCTGATCACTAAGCGGTTCTTTTCGATCTTAAGAGTCTGATTCAGGTTGTCTTCTTCTTGATTCAATTTAGCTAATGAGGTCTGGCTTGATTTAAGATCCGCTTCAGCTTGTACCAACTTCAACTCGTAATCCAAGGGATCGATCTTAAGTACCTCAGTACCCGCTGGAATGATCTGCCCTTTTTCTAGGTCTGGATGTCGATAAACAATCTGCCCTGTCACCTCGGCAATGGCTTTCCATTCAACTTTAGGGACTACTTTGCCAAAGCCCACAGCCAACGGCGCGATCATTTGTTGTTCTAAACTGACGGTTTCGACTAGACGAGCCCTATCTCCCGCGGGCTTAGTCGGCAGATCCGGCTTTAAGCTAATAGCAGTCACAAGGCCGATGACACCAACCGCAAGTGCTGGAAAGAAGAGTAGTTTTTTATTTATTTTCATTATCTTTTGTCCTGCACTGCAGAAGGGCTCGGTGCGTTGATAAAGCCTTCGGTCATCAATTGAATGTTGTGTTCGATTAAACGGTTAAGAAATTCTTCATTAATCTCAATACCATGGATTGCTAATAGAGGGGGCGGAGCAATGAATGGAAACACCATCAAGCTTATATACGAAACTCGACACAATTTTGGATCCATGTTCTGTTTTAAGATGCCTTGTTCAACCAGCTTTTCAAAAATGACATCTTGGGCTGGCTTGGCGACATCGAGAAAAACCTTTTCGAGCAACTCTCTTTGCACTTCAGAGGGAGGCATATTCATCACTTGAGCAATCAAGCGAGGAAACTTGGGCACCTTGACCATCTCTTTATAGTAAGTCCGCATTAAATCAAGAAAGTTCTCATGGCTGCTTTCTTCAACCAATCTCTGCATTTGCAATTGCATCGGTCGTAGCGTTTCACGCAGCATCGCCTCAAATAATCCAGCCTTACTGCCAAAGTAATAACGGATCATCGCAATGTTCACACCCGCACGATCAGCAATCAGGCGTGTCGAGACCTTGTCGTATGACTGAACGACAAACAGATCACGAGCATGCTCAATCAATAGTTGTCGAACATCTAAGTTCTGTTGAGGTCGCCCCGCTTTTCGTGCTGTCATGGCATCAACCTATCTCTATAATTAATCATTCGATTAATTATAGAGATAAACAGGCATAACAGTAGAAGATTAATTACTCACTATTTAATCAATTGATTAATTACTTTAGTCACGCTTGTGATTTTTTTGGTGAATCGTTCCATTAAAAATATTTACTACAAAGTTTTAACCTACACATCAGCCAAACGATAAACTAACCCGCCAATACAAAACCACCATTTAGTTGATATTGCTAACACTTAAACAAAAAACAGCACAAACAAAACCAAAACACTGCCAATGCACGCTGATATTGGATTTTCTTGTTTGACGCTCAGAATAAATTACGGTAAATATGGTGTTAACAGTTTATTTACGGATATTTGTGTAATGATTTTTTCTTCTTCTCTACTGCTGAAACTTCTCCTTATCGTGAACCAATCGCGCGGGTAAGTTGTGGGTCAAGAACTACACAAATATTAAAACCCGCACTGAGCGGGTTTTTTTGTAACTGGCACTTTTAAAAGAACATCATTCTTAATAATAATTTGGATAGCAATCGATTCATTATCGATATAAGGAAGCACCCATGAACGATCAAGTAATAATTTTTGATACTACCTTACGTGACGGCGAGCAAGCATTGGCTGCAAGCCTTACGGTAAAAGAGAAGTTACAGATCGCTTATGCTCTTGAGAGACTGGGTGTAGATGTTATCGAAGCTGGCTTCCCTATTTCTTCTCCGGGTGATTTTGAGTCAGTACAAACCATCGCTAAACACATCAAAGACAGCCGTATTTGTGCGCTTTCTCGTGCCGTAGCGAAAGATATCGATGCCGCTGCCGAAGCGCTTAAAGTTGCTGACCAGTTCCGTATTCATACCTTCATCTCAACATCAACGGTTCACGTACAAGACAAATTACGCCGCAGCTACGATGACGTAGTAGAGATGGCAGTGAAAGCAGTCAAGCACGCTCGTAACTATACCGATGATGTTGAATTCTCTTGTGAAGATGCCGGCCGTACCCCTATCGACAACCTATGTCGCATGGTTGAAGCCGCGATTAACGCAGGCGCGAAAACCATCAACATTCCAGACACAGTGGGCTACACAGTACCAAATGAGTTTGGTGGCATTATCAAGACGCTATTCGATCGCGTACCCAACATCGACCAAGCGATCATCTCTGTTCACTGTCACGATGACTTAGGTATGTCGGTTGCAAACTCAATTGCTGCTGTGCAAGCGGGCGCTCGTCAAATTGAAGGCACAATCAATGGTATTGGCGAACGTGCTGGTAACTGTTCTCTAGAAGAAATCGCAATGATCATCAAAACTCGTCAAGAGCTTTTGGGTGTTCATACTGGCTTGGATCACAAGGAGATCCACCGTACCAGTAAGTTGGTAAGTCAGCTTTGCCACATGCCAATTCAAGACAACAAAGCAATCGTCGGTGCTAACGCATTCAGCCACTCTTCAGGTATTCACCAAGATGGCATGCTAAAGAACAAGAACACTTACGAGATCATGACGCCTGAGTCTATTGGCTTGAAAAACAAAGCCTTGAACCTAACAAGCCGTAGTGGCCGAGCCGCTGTTAAGAGCCACATGGACGCTATGGGTTATAAAGATAATGAGTACAACCTAGATTCATTGTACGAAGACTTCTTGAAGCTTGCTGACCGTAAAGGCCAAGTGTTCGATTACGACCTAGAAGCATTGATGCACTTCGCGAATCTACGTGATGAAGATGACTTCTATAAACTTAACTACCTAAGCGTACAATCTGGTAGTGTTATGTCTACCACCAGCATCAAACTGCAATGTGGTGATGAAGAGAAATGCGAAGCCGCTGTCGGCAATGGCCCTGTTGATGCTTTATACCAATGTATCTACCGCTTAACAGGCTACGAAATAGCGTTGGATAAGTTCGACCTAACTGCAAAAGGTGAAGGCGAAGATGGCTTAGGTCAAGCGGACATCATTGCTAACTATAAAGGCCGTAAGTACCACGGTACTGGCGTTTCAACCGATATCGTTGAAGCTTCTGGTCAAGCGTTGCTACACGTTATCAATAGCATTCAACGCGCAGACACTATTGCTGAAATGAAGCAGCAAAAATTCGCGACAGTTTAAGACCCCAATAACAGAGCCCTAGAGCCGATGTTGTTGGCTTTAGGGACAAAATTTAAAACGAGCCAAAAAGCTCAGTAACAAGAATTAAAGGATTAACATGACAGATAAATCATACAAGATTGCCGTACTACCTGGTGATGGCATTGGCCCAGAAGTAATGCAGCAAGCACATAAAGTGCTAGACGCGATTGAAAAGAAGCACGCGATTAGCTTTTCTCGCGAAGAGTATGATGTTGGTGGTATCGCAATTGATAATCACGGCTGTCCACTTCCAGAAGCGACAGTAACGGGCTGTGAAGAATCTGACGCAGTACTATTTGGCTCGGTTGGCGGACCTAAGTGGGAACATCTCCCACCAAACGATCAACCAGAGCGTGGTGCCCTACTTCCTCTACGTAAACACTTCCAACTGTTCTGTAACCTACGTCCTGCACAAATCCACAAAGGTCTAGAGTCTTTCTCTCCTTTGCGTGCTGACATCTCAGGTAACGGCTTCGATATCGTTGTAGTTCGTGAACTAACAGGCGGCATCTACTTCGGCCAACCTAAAGGTCGTGAAGGCGAAGGCGCAACTGAGAAAGCTTTTGATACAGAGGTTTATCACCGTTACGAGATCGAACGTATTGCAAAGATTGCGTTTGAATCTGCACGTCTACGTAACAAAAACGTTTACTCAATCGACAAAGCAAACGTTCTGCAGAGCTCTATCTTATGGCGTGAAGTGGTTGAAGAAATCGCAAAAGATTACCCAGATGTCACGCTAAACCACATGTACATCGACAACGCGACCATGCAGCTAATCAAAGACCCATCTCAGTTTGACGTAATGCTATGTTCAAACATCTTTGGTGACATCATCTCTGATGAGTGCGCAATGATCACAGGCTCCATGGGTATGCTTCCTTCTGCAAGCTTAAACGAAAGCAACTTCGGCCTATACGAACCAGCAGGTGGCAGCGCACCAGATATCGCAGGTAAGAACATTGCGAACCCAGTCGCGCAAATTCTTTCTGCAGCGCTAATGCTTCGTTACAGCCTAGGCGAAGAAGCGGCAGCACAAGACATCGAATCAGCGGTA
Source organism: Vibrio sp. 10N.286.46.A8 (assembly GCF_041470165.1). Lineage (NCBI taxonomy): Bacteria > Pseudomonadati > Pseudomonadota > Gammaproteobacteria > Vibrionales > Vibrionaceae > Vibrio > Vibrio sp. 10N.286.46.A8. Next base: position 62,328 of record NZ_JBFRLX010000071.1, on the reverse strand, counting down.
TCTAAAGCACTTTCTGCAGGTGAGCTAACGGCAGACCTTGCAGGTAAGAACCAAGCACTGACTACCTCTGAAATGGGTGACAAGATCGCTGAGTACATCTTAGCTTCATAAGCTAAATGCTCCGATTAGAAGCAAGTACATAAGAATAATATCAAGCCAAGTCATCGTAAACCGCATGACTTGGCTCGAAACAAACACTGGGACTGATGATCCCAAGGAAGAAAAGCTATGTCGACAAACCAGCAAGCAAAAACCTTATACGAAAAAGTTTATGACGCTCACGTTGCAGTTGCAGCAAAGGGCGAAACGCCAATTCTTTATATCGATCGCCACTTAGTCCACGAAGTAACATCACCACAAGCCTTTGATGGCCTGCGTGAAAAAGGTCGTAAAGTTCGCCAAGTAGGCAAAACTTTTGCAACCATGGATCACAACGTATCGACACAAACGAAAGATATCAACGCCTCTGGTGAGATGGCTCGTATCCAAATGGAAACGCTATCGAAAAACTGTGAAGAGTTTGGTGTCACGCTCTACGACCTAAACCACAAATACCAAGGTATTGTGCACGTAATGGGCCCTGAGCTAGGTATTACTCTGCCGGGCATGACCATTGTATGTGGTGACTCACACACAGCAACACACGGTGCATTTGGCTCATTAGCATTCGGTATCGGTACTTCAGAAGTTGAACATGTTCTAGCAACTCAAACGCTAAAACAAGCTCGCGCTAAAACCATGAAGATCGAAGTAAAAGGCAAAGTCGCTGAAGGCATTACAGCAAAAGATATCGTGCTCGCAATCATCGGTAAGACAACAGCCGCTGGCGGTACAGGCTATGTAGTTGAATTTTGTGGTGAAGCAATTACTGACCTTACAATGGAAGGTCGTATGACGGTATGTAACATGGCAATCGAGCTTGGTGCTAAAGCCGGTCTAATTGCTCCAGATGCAACGACATACGAATACATCAAAGGTCGTAAGTTCTCTCCACAAGGTGAAGACTTAGAAGCGGCAATCGAATACTGGGACACATTGAAAACTGATGTTGACGCTGAATTCGATGCAGTTGTGACACTAGAAGCAGCAGACATCAAGCCACAAGTGACTTGGGGCACTAACCCAGGTCAGGTTATCTCGGTAGACACGCCAATCCCTGCACCAGAAAGCTTTGCAGATCCTGTTGAAAAAGCTTCAGCAGAAAAGGCTCTGGCGTACATGGGCCTTGAAGCGGGTAAATCACTATCGGATTACAACGTCGATAAAGTGTTCGTGGGTTCTTGTACTAACTCGCGTATCGAAGACATGCGTGCAGCTGCAGCAGTAGCGAAAGGACGCCAAGTAGCGAAACATGTTCAAGCATTGATCGTTCCGGGCTCTGAGCAAGTTAAAGCACAAGCTGAAGCTGAAGGCTTAGATGTAATCTTTAAAGAAGCCGGCTTTGAATGGCGCCTACCAGGCTGCTCTATGTGCCTTGCAATGAACAACGACCGTTTAGGTCCACAAGAACGCTGTGCTTCTACATCAAACCGTAACTTTGAAGGTCGCCAAGGCCGTGATGGTCGTACGCACCTAGTTAGCCCAGCAATGGCAGCCGCAGCAGCAATCGCTGGTCACTTTGTCGATATTCGTGAACTTTAATTAGAGGATTTAACATGTCAGGTTTTCAACAACACACCGGATTAGTCGTTCCTCTAGATACGGCCAACATCGATACTGATGCGATCATTCCAAAGCAGTTTCTACAGAAAGTGAACCGTATCGGTTTTGGTAAGCACTTGTTCCACGATTGGCGTTTTCTAGATGACGCTGGCCAGCAGCCAAATCCTGAGTTTGTAATGAATGCACCACGCTATAAAGGCGCTTCAATTCTTCTAGCTCGTGAAAACTTTGGTTGTGGTTCATCTCGTGAACACGCACCCTGGGCGCTTGCCGATTACGGTATTCAAGTGATGATCGCGCCAAGTTTTGCCGATATTTTCTACGGTAACTCGATCAACAACCAGATGGTGCCAGTTCGTCTTACAGAGCAGGAAGTCGATGAACTATTCCAGTTCGTTGAGGCAAACGAAGGCGCTGAGATCGACGTTGATTTAGAAGCAATGAAAGTCCGTGCAAACGGTAAAGAGTACTCGTTTGAAATTGATGAGTTCCGTCGTCACTGTTTGCTAAATGGTTTAGATAATATCGGCCTTACACTTCAACATGCCGATAAGATCTCTGAGTTTGAAGCTAAGATTCCTAGCTTCCTGAAATAAAGAAGTCATGACGTCATGAAGTCATGAAGTCATGAAGTAGAATCACACAGTTTTGTGTTCATATAAAAGGTTGGCTTAGTGCCAACCTTTTTTATTTGGCTAAGCTTTTAACTTAACTTCATATGTTTATTTAAATGAAGAGCAATGAAAGAAAATGGTAAGCCTTAAGGTCTTAGTAGTCAGTCATCAGGAGAATGCCATGAAACAACTACTTTTTATTGTCAGCCTACTTTTCTCAACCTTAGCTTGGTCTGCGCCTAAATCCGATCTTTGGCCATACTGGAATCAAAGCAACGAAACCAATCTAGAACAGGTATCTCATCAAGATTGGCAACAATTCCTCGATAACTATTTAGTAAAACAAGGTCAGCACACCTTAGTTAGATATCAAACGGTGAGTTCTTCAGACAAAACCAAACTGAAGCAGTACATAAGCCGACTTGAACAGATTGACCCACTCTACTATCCAAAAGCGGAACAGTATGCCTATTGGGTTAATCTATATAACGCCGTGACTGTCGATTTGATTCTTGATGCCTACCCGATCAAATCCATCACTAAACTTGGCGGACTATTTAGTTTTGGGCCATGGGGAGATGATGTCGTCGTCGTTAACGGGAAGTCACTGACACTCAATGACATTGAACATCGAATTTTAAGACCGATTTGGCAAGATCCGCGCACTCATTATGCGGTGAATTGTGCGAGTTTGGGTTGCCCTAACTTACAACTTCAAGCATTTACGACTGACAACACCGAGACTCTACTAGAACAAGCGGCCTCTGAGTTTGTTAATAGTGACAAAGGTGTGTGGGTTAAAGGTAATAAGCTCCAACTATCATCGATTTACGAATGGTTTGCTGTGGATTTTGGTACAGAGAAACAGCTCATTCAGCACTTAGACCAATATCGAACTCAACCTATCACGAATACTCACAAAATCAGCTATGACTATAATTGGTCACTTAACCAAGCGAACTAGTTTTAACATTAAAGCTCATGAATGAAGCTAAACAAAAAGAGGCTAGAGGTTTTTATTAACCTCTAGCCTCTTTTTTATCTATTGAACCGTATTTCTACGATTAAAAGCTTGAGCCCGGTTGCTGTAAAAACCCAACCTCTTCGGGAGTCGAAGCTCTACCTAACACCTCATTACGGTGAGGGTAGCGACCAAAACGCTCAATAATGACCTTATGCTTAAACTCAAAATCCAAGTTATTCTCTAAGCCTGTCTGAGAAAAAAGCATCACAGCCTGTTCATGCATCAGCAAAGACTCACTGTGCATATAAGGCATATACAGGAAGCTTTTTTGTTGCTCGTTAAGCTGGTGATCAAAACCACCCGATACCGCCTCTTGGGCTAGAGCCAACGCCATTGGGTCAGCCGAAAAAGCTGTCGGACTGTTTCTGCCAAGATTTCTAGAAAACTGATCCAGCACGATAATCTCTGCCAAGCGCCCTTGTGCGTTTTGTCGCCATTCAAATAGCTCACCTTGGATAACTGCTTTGTGCAGTTCAGCAAAACGAGATTCTATTAAAGCATCAATTTCTTCGCCGCCAGCAAACCAGTCTTTTGGCGTCAATTCATCGAACCAAAACTCTAGAACATCCTGATACGTTACCGTCATATAATTCCCTTTAATAAAAAACCGAGTAACTTTGTTATTACTCGGTTTAGTGTTCGATTACTTAAAACCTTTGACCTTCTTTATCAGGTCATAAGCATTTTGAATTTCTTGCGATTTCTCTTTCGCAACATTCATCATCTCCGGCGGTAAGCCCTTCGCCATCAGTTTATCTGGGTGATGCTCATTCATCAGCTTGCGGTAGGCTTTCTTCACCTCTTTACCGTCAGCACTTTCACTCACACCAAGAACCTTATATGCGTCGCCTAGCTGGTTCTGTTGTGAAGCCTGTTGCCAACCTGATGATTGCCCATGGCCTTGATGGCCACCAAAGCTTCCACCTTGCTGTTGGAAACGAAACGCTGCTTCTTGCATCTGCAAACGACGCTCTAGTTGCTCTGCTGAAAAGCCAAGGCCTTGCGCTATCTTATGCAAAACCTGACGTTCACTAGGGTGCAAACTTCCATCAGCAAATGCAGCAGATACTTGTAGCTCTAAAAAAAACTGCAGGAGATCAAAACGGCCACCCGATGAGATCTTCACACGCTCAAGCACATCGCTTAACGGGAAGTCACTCTGCTTGCCGTCACGGAAAGCATCTTGAGCCGCTTTACGTTGTTCGCCATGCAGGTTCATACGCTCCATCATTGTAGAAGCGAGCTGAATCTCTTCTGGTGTAACCTGCCCCTTAGCTTTAGCAACGTGTCCCATAACCGCAAAAGCAGATTTGAAAAACTCGTTTTGTCTTTCAGCTTGGCTTGGACCTCGGCCAAAACCAGAGCTATTGAAGCCCGATTGGTTCAATCGGCGAGCTTTATCGAACTGGTGCCCTAAAAATAGGCCAAAAACTAAACCGAGCGGCCCCCCAAATAAAAAACCAAAAAAAGCGCCCAAAATTTTGCCAAATATTTGCATTATGTGTTCTCTATCTATGAATTTTGTCTGAGTAATGCTGTCTGATGATGCTGAATGCTAATATTTCCTTTATCATAAGGAAAATGCTTTATTAATTGGATTGATACTAGATCAACCCTTCATCTAGTGACACAGGATAGTTCAACTTCATGCAATCTTTTTCCCGCACCTTGTTAGCCGCGTCTATAAGTACGGCATTATACGTATCGACAACTCAAGCTGAAACAATCACAGATAGTAGTGTGCAGGAAATGCCCTCTATAGATCAATGCTTGATCGAGCCCGCTGCTGAAAACGAGACACAACTTCCCGCTCATGTTGAGTCCGATCGCTTAGAGGCTATCAATGGTGACAAGGCAATCTACTCAGGTGATGTAAGAGTTACCCAAGGAAACAAAACCATCCTTGCCGACAATGTAACGCTTCACCAACAAGAAAATATCGTTGTAGCTGAAGGCAACGTAAACTTTAGCGATGGTCAAATAAAGTCAGTGGCAGACAGAGCCACTAACAATCTGACCACCGATGAAATGACGCTCGAAAATACCGATTATGAGTTCCTCTGTGAGCAAGGGCGAGGAGATGCGGTTTACATCGCAAAAACCGGAAAAGCGGTTTATGAGATTGAAGATGGCTCAATCACCTCTTGCCCTATCGGCGACAATGCATGGCGACTAAGAGCGTCAAGTATCGATGTCGACCAAAATGAAGAAGAGGCTACGTTCTACAACCCAAGGTTTGAAATTCAGAGCGTCCCTGTTTTTTATCTGCCGTACTTAACCGTTCCGATTGGTGATACGCGTAAAACAGGCTTCTTATATCCAACGGTATCATATGGCTCAAGTGATGGTTTTGAATTTGAGATCCCTGTTTATTGGAATTTGGCACCAGAGTATGACCTCAAAACCACTTTTAAGCACATGAAAGAGCGTGGTACTCAGCTTAACAGTGAATTTAGATATTTAAGCGATTTTGGTTCCGGGATGATTAAGTCTGAATACTTGCCTGATGACAAAAAATACCCAGAGAAAGGCAAACGTTGGGGGGCTCAACTTAATCACTCAGGAATATTCCAAGAATCTTGGTTGTTTGAAATTGATTACTCAAAAGTTGGCGATATCGAGTACTTCACAGATGTCAACGGAAGCGGCATTGGTAACCGTGAAGATGGCCAGCTTCTTCAAGAAGGGCAGGCTACATACCGTTCTCAAAATTGGGATGCGTCTGTACTTGTGCGAGATTTTCAGGTCCTCACAAATACGACAAACAACCTTCCATACCGCCTGCTCCCACAGCTGGAATATAACTATTATGCCCCGGAGGTAATGGAGTATTTAGATTTCGACTTGGTCAGCCATGTGTCTCTGTTTGATACAGATGCAAAAGGGAAACCATCGGCAACTCGTATTCACGTTGAGCCGGGAATTACAATTCCAGTAGGCAACACTTGGGGTACTTGGACCACAGAAGCCCGACTTCTTGGTACTTACTACCAACAAGATCTTGATGGTGTTGATACCACAAGTGACAAATATAAAGATTTAGAAAAGTCAGTAAGTCGAGTTGTCCCAGAATTTAGGAGTCATGCTGGTATCGTTTTAGAAAGAGATACCAAGGTTATTGGTAACTACACTCAAACTCTAGAACCCCAAGTTCAATACCTGTATGTACCAAAAGAAGATCAAAACAACATTGGTCTTTACGATACGACACTTCTGCAGACTGATTATTATGGCCTGTTTAGAAGCCGTAAATACAGTGGTGTAGACCGTATCGCTGCAGCTAACCAAGTAAGCTACGGTGCATCATCTCGTTTCTTTGATGATGAGTATAAAGAGCGACTCAATGTGTCTTTTGGACAGATCTTTTATATCGACAAAGATACAAAACAACATCTAACACTTGACACTAAAGATAAGAACTCGAATTACTCATCTTGGGCTGTAGAAGTCGACTTTAATTACGACGACTACCTGTTTTATCATGGTGGGGTTCAGTACGACATCGATACCACAGCAATGCAACTAGCCAACAGCACCATTGAGTACCGTTTTTCTGGTGGTTATATCCAAACCAACTACCGCTACGTAACCAAAGAGTATATCGAAGACACTGTTGATTTTAATGTTGGATCGATTACTAAAGATGGTATATCTCAAGCAGGATTACTCGGAGCCTACCAGATTTCACGTAAGTGGAGTGCCAGCGCTCAGTACTTCTATGATTTAACAACCGAAGAGAACCTTGAGTGGTTAGCTAAACTCAATTACAAGTCCGATTGTTGGTATATCGGCTTCACCTATAGTAACCAATTGCGTAGATGGGAAGGTGATTACATCAACACATCGAATGCGACACCAGTATACGAGAAAAACTTTGGCTTTAACTTCGGTATTGTTGGCTTTGGTACCAACATAGGCTCAAACTCAAGCGAAGTAAGTGAAACAAGCTCAAGTAACGCACTCAGCTATGGTCGCCCATTCTTCTTAAACAACTAATTTTCTTTATTGATAACACATCGGTAAATATAAAGGATTACACATGACATTGTGGAAACGCACATTAATAGCTATCGCAGCGGCTTGTACTTTATCAACAAGCTATGCCGCACCAGTTGAACTCGATAGCGTAAAAGTAATCGTCAACGAGGGCGTGATCTTACAAAGTGACATTGATACTTCAATGAAAACACTGCGCGCAAACGCGAAGAAAAGCGGACAAACATTACCATCACAAGATGTATTGAATGAGCAAGTTCTAGAAAAACTGATCATCGATACAATTCAGACCCAAGAAGCGGAACGTATTGGGGTTCGAATTGATGATGCTCGACTGGATCAAGCGATTGAAGGCATTGCCAAAGATAACAACCAAACAGTACAACAACTTACCGCATCGGTTGCGGAAGAAGGCCTTAGCTACAACGCATTTCGTGAGCAAGTGAGAAAAGAGATTGCTGCAAGTGAAGCTCGTAATGCCTTGGTTCGCCGTCGTATTAATATCCTTCCTGCAGAAGTCGACAACCTAGCGGACATCTTAGCACAAGAAACCAATGCGACGGTTCAATACAAAATTGGCCACATCCAACTTCGATTCAATGATGACCAAACCAAAGAAGAATTAGAAGCACAAGCGACAGATTTAGTGGAAGAGCTAAACAACGGCAAAGACTTCAGCACCATGGCTTATACTTACTCTAAAGGCCCTAAAGCACTACAAGGTGGTGATTGGGGTTGGATGCGTAAAGAAGAGATGCCTACGATTTTTGCAGATCAAATAAAAATGCAGAACAAAGGCAGCATCATCGGCCCTTTCCGAAGTGGTGTTGGCTTTCATATTCTAAAAATTGAAGACGTAAAAGGTTTGGAAACCGTTGCAGTTACCGAAGTTAATGCACGTCATATTTTGATTAAGCCAACGGTTATCTTGAGTGATGACGGTGCGAAAGAGCAGCTTGAAGAAATCACGCGTCGTGTAAACGCAGGTGAAGCGAGCTTTGGTGATCTTGCACAGCAATACAGCCAAGATCCAGGTTCAGCAGTACAAGATGGTGAGTTAGGCTACCAAACTCCAGATTTATACGTTCCTGAGTTCAAACACCAAGTAGAAACGCTACCTGAAGGTAAGATCAGTGCGCCATTCAAAACCGTTCACGGTTGGCACATTGTTGAAGTACTAGACCGTCGCGAAGTAGACCGTACCGATTCAGCATTGAAAAACAAAGCTTATCAAATTCTATTTAACCGTAAGTTCAACGAAGAAGTCGGTGCTTGGCTGCAAGAAATAAGAGCTAGCGCCTTTGTTGAAGTGGTTGAGGACGACCAAGATGACAACTAAACGCCTTGTCATTACGGCAGGTGAACCAGCGGGAATTGGGCCAGATCTAACTCTGGCTCTATCTCAAGAAAGCTGGCCACATCAGCTCGTCGTTTGTGCGGACAAAACCCTACTAGCAGAGCGAGCTGAAATGTTAGGGATTGAGGTTGAGCTGTTGGACTACGACTCAACCGCGCCTAAGCAACCTCAACGCTCTGGAACACTGGTTGTGAAACATGTTCCACTCGCTGAAGTCGCCGTCGCGGGTCAACTTAATGAAGCGAACGGCCACTACGTATTAAATACATTAGAAACCGCAGCAATTGGCTGTATGAATGATGAATTTGATGCTATTGTCACCGGCCCTGTTCACAAGGGTGTAATTAACCGAGCTGGCGTTGCTTTTAGTGGCCATACCGAGTTCTTTGCAGAGAAGTCCAATACTCCACTTGTCGTGATGATGTTGGCAACAGAAGGGCTGCGTGTTGCGCTAGTAACAACGCACATCCCGCTAGCTTATGTATCTCAAGCAGTGACCGAAGACAGATTAGAGCAAATCATTGCTATTCTGCATAAAGATTTGGTCGAAAAGTTTGCTATAGAGAAACCAACTATTTACGTGTGTGGATTGAACCCACATGCGGGTGAAGATGGTTGTTTGGGTCGTGAAGAGATAGAAACTATCACCCCTACGCTAGAAAAAATTCGCCAGAAAGACGGTATTAATTTAGTTGGCCCATTGCCAGCAGACACCATCTTTAATGAAAAATATTTGCAAGATGCAGATGCTGTTTTAGGTATGTATCACGACCAAGTACTCCCGGTATTGAAATACAAAGGGTTTGGTCGCTCAGTGAACATCACGCTTGGCTTACCGTTTATTCGCACATCAGTCGATCACGGTACCGCCTTAGATTTGGCAGGGAAAGGCCAAGCCGATACAGGGAGCTTTAGAACAGCGCTCACGCACGCCATTGAATTAGTAGAGAAAAAACAATGAGAAATGATGTCCACTTAGGGCACAAAGCGCGTAAACGTTTTGGTCAAAACTTCCTTAACGATCCATACATTATTGATGGAATCGTATCGAGTATTAACCCTCTACCAGGCCAGAACTTAGTAGAAATCGGCCCTGGTCTTGGTGCGATTACTGAGCCTGTTGGCAAGCTTGTCGACAAGTTCACAGTAATTGAACTGGATAGAGATCTTGCTGAACGTCTGCGTAATCACCCTGATCTTGCTGAAAAGTTAACGATCTATGAAGGCGATGCAATGAAGTTCGATTTCGAACAGCTTGTTAAGCCAAACAACAAGCTACGTATCTTCGGTAACTTGCCATACAACATCTCTACACCATTGATGTTCCACCTTTTTGAGTTCCATAAAGACGTGCAAGACATGCACTTTATGCTTCAAAAAGAAGTGGTTAACCGATTAGCAGCGGGTCCTGGCACTAAAGCTTACGGTCGTCTAACGGTTATGGCTCAATACTACTGTAAAGTCACTCCTGTGCTAGAAGTGCCACCGACAGCATTTGTTCCGCCACCGAAAGTAGACTCTGCAGTCGTTCGCCTTCAGCCTTATGAAGTACTGCCTTACCCGGCAAAAGATCTTAAGTGGTTAGATCGCGTATGTCGCGAAGGCTTTAACCAGCGTCGTAAAACAGTACGTAACTGCTACAAGAGCCTAATCGACAAGGAAGTGCTTGAAGAGCTAGGTGTAAACCCTGGCATGCGCCCTGAGAACCTGACGCTCGAACAGTTTGTCGATATGGCGAACTGGTTGCACGACAGTCACAACGCTGACAAATAATCGAAAAAGGCTCCTACACTTCGGTGAGGAGCCTATTTTTTATGTAATACTTAAAGCATACCAACAACAAAAGGTGCGAATATGGATATATCTACGCCTTGTATCAAATGCCAAGTTCATTCTAAATATATTGAAGAACAATCTGAGCCATCTAAGAATCGCTACGTTTTCGCTTACATCATTACCATCAAAAATCTAAGTAAAACAACGGTACAACTTATGTCTCGCCGCTGGCTGATTACCGACTCTAACGGTAAACAACTCACCATAGAAGGTGATGGCGTGGTTGGACAGCAGCCCGTGATTGAAGCCAATGACGAATACACATATACCAGTGGTACGGTCATCGAAACCCCTGTGGGTGTTATGCAAGGTCACTATGTGATGACCGATCATAAAGGCATTGATTTCATAACAGAAGTCGACCCATTTAGACTGGCTATCCCCAATATCCTTAACTAGTACGCATCTCTACCACTTACAGGAAAATACTGTGTCGAATTATATTGTCGGAGACATTCAAGGATGCTTCGACGAGCTTCAGTTACTGCTTGAAACCATCAACTTTGATAAACAACAAGATACGTTATGGGTCGCCGGAGACTTAGTTGCTCGTGGCCCTAAATCCTTAGAGACGTTACGTTTTGTTCGTAGCCTTGGCAGTTCAGCGAAGGTGGTATTGGGTAACCATGATTTACATCTACTTGCGGTATCCTTAGGCCTCTTTTCAGCCAAACCAAAAGACAAGACTCAACCAATTCTTGATGCTGAAGACCGTGACCAATTGCTGGAATGGTTAAGACAACAACCCTTGATGCAAGAGCACCCAGAGTTTGTCATGACACATGCAGGCATCTCACCTCAATGGGACTTGGAACAAGCACGTACAGAGAATCGAGAGATAACGTCATTACTGAAATCGAACTGTTGGCAGTGGCTTATTGAGAACATGTACAGCAACACGCCAGATCTCTGGAACAACGAGTTGCAAGACATCGAACGTTATCGCTATGCGATCAATAGCCTGACAAGAATGCGCTTCTGTTTTGAAGATGGCCGACTCGACATGGCATGTAAGCTACCACCGAATGAAATTACCGATGAACCACTAGTGCCATGGTTTGACCTTCCGCAACGCATAAAGCTCGATAAAACCGTTGTTTTTGGACACTGGGCTGCGCTTGAAGGCTATAACGGAAAAGATGTAATTGGACTTGATACTGGATGCGTCTGGGGAGGAGAATTGACGATACTTCGCTGGGAAGATAAAAAGTTTTTCACTCAAGATGCGCTATAGAGATACGAGAAGTTTGCGTTACTGTTACAGTAACGCAAACGTTTTTAACTTCAGAGCTTAACGCTCGAGAATCACAAACTCCATGTTGTGTTTATTTTTCTCGTCCGCTTGATAGGCCTCGCGAAAGCTTAACTTCCAATCTTCACCCCAATCAGGGAATTGCGTGTCGCCATCCACATCAAAATCAATATAAGTCAGATAGAGCTTGTTCGCTTTAGGCAGACAGCTTTCATAAATCGAACCACCACCGATGATCATCACTTCATCAACATCGCTTACTAGCTCTAACGCTTGATCAATTGACGTTACCGTCGTCACACCTTCGATTTCTAAACTTTCATCGCGGCTGATTACGACATTTAATCGGCCAGGTAAAGGGCGACCAATCGAATCATAGGTCTTACGTCCCATCACGACAGGTTTACCCATAGTTGAACGTTTAAACCATGCGAAATCTGCAGGTAAATGCCAAGGCATCTGATTGTCTTTACCAATTACACGGTTGTTCGCCATTGCCGCTATCATGCTGATGATCATAAATCGAAAGTCCTGTCCTTACTTGAAAATGAAGTTGAAGCTAGACGATAGGTCTACGACGGTAGAATAACAGCCCAGGCACTGCTAAGCCAACCGCAAGCCCTGCGATAATGAACATCGATTTCAAAAAGTTCTCCATCAACAATGCCAATAGTTCTGGGTTGTATCCTGCTCGGTTAATCTCAACCATGGCAATCATCGCCTTAAAGGCAAACACGCCAGGGACCATCGGAATCAAGGCTGCAACCGTAAATACTTTCGGGTGTGCTAACAATTTATGCGACCAATGCACCCCTATCATGCCGACCAATGTAGCAGCAAAGAACGTCGCCCATTCAATGGGAATGCCGAAATGCATCATTAAGTAACGGCTACCGTGGCCAATGGATCCTCCGAGAGCACAATAGATCAATGCTCGTTGCGGGACGTTAAACACCAATGCAAAACCAACCGCAGGAATCGCAGCAAAAAACATGTCGTTGAGTAACCCAACAAAAAGTTCAAAAATAGTCATTAGTTCACCCACCCCCATACGTCAGATAGGCTCATCGCTGCGACAATACCTAAGCTTGTAGCCAACGTTAATAAACTGGCCATGGTGAAGCGTGCGAGACCCATATTAATGTGGCCTTTAAGCATATCTGCTACGGAGTTAATCAAAGGAAAACCGGGCACTAGCATCAATACTGACGAAGCCATCACGATAGTGGGTTGACCACCAATATTGTAGAGCACTGCCTGAGCTGAAATGGTGGTGGTGACAAAAGCGGTAATAGCGAAATTTAATAACGGATTGAAATGGCGATGACCAATCTCTTGTCTCACGATCATACCGCAAGCCGAAGCTATAAACGTCATCATAAAGACATGCCAATCTCCGCCAGCAAGACGGCTAAAAGAAGCACACGATAGCCCTATCATTACGACAACTAACCAACGGTTGTAGCGTTCGGGACTGATCCCTTGGATCTTCTTATAAGCTAAATCATAATCAAGAATCCCTTTCTCCATCATGATACACACGCGTTGAATCTCGGTGATAACCTGCATATTAATGCCACGATCAGCACAACTTCGAGTCGTCGTTATGCAATGATCATCCATTACCGTTGTCACAACCAACGCATTGGCTGACAGTGCAACTTCAACTTCATTCACCCCACAAGCAATACCGATACGGCGCATAATGTCACCGACCAATGTGCTCTCGGCGCCATGAGCTAATAACATTTGTCCTGATTGAGCGACTAACCTTGAGATCGCTCTTTGCTTTGATGCCATGATTTCCTTCCCATAGGCGTTAATTATCTAAAGATAAATTTTGCATAAAAAACAGCAAGACGTCATGATTTAGATACAAAAAAACCGCAATTTTCATTGCGGTTTAATAAAACTATCAGCGTATCTTAGAAAAAGCGACCAAAGTGCTTATAAGAAACTACGAGGATTATTAATCACGAACATAGATAACATGACCGTCATCTTCTTCGTCATCCCAATCATCCCAGTCGTCGTCATCTTCAGTAACGACATTCTTACCGGCCATCGCATCTTTATGGTAGTCATCCCACATAAAGTTAACTTTTTCTTCTTCTTCAATTGCTTCAACTTCACGAGGTAGGTTCTCCATGAACTCACCCAGTTTAAAGCAAAGATCTTTGGTACCGATCTTGTTTACAGCAGAGATCTTGAAGTACTCGCCTTCCCAACCTAAAGCTTCGACGATTTCTTGAATCTTTTCGTCAGCTTCTTCTTCAGGCATTAGGTCAACTTTATTGAACACTAACCAACGAGGTTTCTGTGCAACTTTCTCACTGTATTGCTCAAGCTCATCGATGATCGTCAGTGCATTCTGAATAGGATCAGAACCATCGATCGGCAAAATATCGATCATATGCAGAAGAACGCGACAACGCTCAAGGTGCTTCAAGAAACGAATACCAAGACCAGCGCCATCAGCTGCGCCTTCGATCAAGCCAGGGATATCAGCAACAACGAAGCTCTTTTCAGGGACAACACTTACCACACCTAAGCTAGGGATTAGCGTAGTAAACGGGTAATCAGCAACTTTCGGTTTCGCAGCAGATACTGAGCGAATAAAAGTAGATTTACCAGCGTTTGGCAAGCCAAGCATACCAACATCCGCTAATAGAAGAAGCTCTAAACGCAGTTCGCGAACTTCACCTTTAGTACCCATTGTCTTTTGACGAGGAGCACGGTTAACCGACGACTTAAAACGCGTGTTACCAAGACCGTGCCAACCACCTTTACCAACCATGACTTTTTTGCCATGTTCAGCAACTTCAGCAACGATTTCATTAGTGTGGATATCAACAGCACGAGTACCTACAGGTACTTTCATGGTCATATCTTTACCACGCTTACCAGTACAGTTACCACCGCGGCCATTTTCGCCACGCTCTGCATTGTAAAAACGTTGGAAACGGTAATCGATCAGTGTGTTTAAGTTTTCATCCGCTTGGATGTAAACATCACCGCCATCACCGCCATCACCGCCGTCAGGACCACCTTTAGCGACGAATTTTTCGCGCCAAAAGCTTACTGTACCATTACCGCCATCACCGGCTTCTATTTTTACTGATGCTTCATCAACGAATTTCATTTTTTAACTCCGCACTTACGTTGCGTTACCACTCATCAAGGAGTGATATAAATTCTAGCAGATCCGTGTTTAGATCGATCACCTAAGATCTAGATCGATCTGCAACCAAGGAACAAATAAGGAGAGGTTCTTTGCTTTCTGTTTCTTAAAAAACAAACGGCTTCTCAAAACTAAACTGTTTATGAAAAACCAAACTGCTTCTCAAACTAAAGCCAGAGCGTCTACTTTTTTATTCTCGCTATAAATAAAAAACCCTGCCGAATCGGCAGGGCTTTTGAATTCAGCTTGAAAGCTAGTATAAATAATCTAATAAAAGATTAAATTACTCAGCTTCGATGCTTACAAACTTACGGTTTTTAGGACCTTTTACTGCAAATTTCACTTTACCTTCAGTAAGAGCGAAAAGAGTATGGTCTTTACCGATGCCAACGTTTGTGCCAGCGTGGAACTTAGTACCACGTTGACGAACGATGATGTTACCTGCAAGAACAGATTCACCACCAAAACGCTTAACACCAAGACGTTTGCTTTCTGAATCGCGGCCGTTATTAGTAGAACCGCCAGCTTTTTTATGTGCCATTGTTAAACTCTCCTAATACTTAAGCGTTAATGCCAGTGATTTTCACTTCTGTGAACCACTGACGGTGACCAGCTTGCTTACGCGAGTGCTTACGACGACGGAACTTAACGATTTTTACTTTATCGCCACGACCGTGTTGTACTACTTCTGCAGTAACCTTGCCACCTTCAACAAGAGGTGCACCAACAGCGATTTCTTCGCCGTTAGCAACAAGAAGAACTTTATCAAATTCTACAGTTGCACCAGTTTCAACGTCTAATTTCTCTAAACGAAGTGTTTGACCTTCGCTTACTCGGTGTTGTTTGCCACCAGATTGGAAAACAGCGTACATATTTTACTCCGCTTTTTCCGCACAGCCTATGGTTGTTAATTCTACAACTCGGGTGTGCGCTAAACTAATCAATAGGGCGCAGATTCTACGGGAATCATGCCGCTATGACAAGCCATATTTTTAAAATATTGGCGAAAACATGTTCGCCAAAGAAAAGTGCGGCAATGATGCCTTTAAGTGATGTATTAATCAACGTTTTTTAGTGTATTATTCAACAATTAAATACAACGTATAAGCCTTACAGGGTCTAACTTCAGCCGGATGAACAATGGATTTTAAAGCTATCCAAACGCTTACTGCCAATGATATGGCAAAAGTGAATGAAACAATTCAAGCCCAACTTAATTCTGACGTAAGTTTAATCAACCAGCTTGGTTTTTATATCGTTAGTGGTGGTGGCAAACGCCTACGCCCTTTGCTTGCTCTTTTATCAGCTCGTGCACTTGGTTACCAAGGTGAAGCTCACATCACCTCAGCCGCTTTTATCGAGTTTATTCACACAGCGACCCTTCTCCATGATGATGTCGTCGATGAGTCGGACATGAGACGCGGCAAAGCGACAGCCAATGCTGCTTTTGGTAATGCAGCTAGCGTTTTGGTTGGCGATTTTATTTACACCCGCTCATTCCAGATGATGACGACGCTTGGATCTTTAAGGATCCTTGAGCTAATGAGCGAATCAGTAAATGTGATTGCCGAGGGTGAAGTTCAACAATTGATGAACTGTAATAACCCAGACACCACAGAAGAAAGCTACATGCAGGTGATCTATTCAAAGACCGCTCGTTTGTTTGAAGCCGCAACCCAAATCGGCGCGATTCTTACAGAGTCTTCACCTGAGATCGAAACTGCGATGCAAAACTACGGTAAGTACCTAGGAACAGCATTCCAGCTTATTGATGATGTGATGGACTACACCGCTGATGGTAAAGAGATGGGTAAAAATGTTGGTGATGACCTAGCAGAAGGCAAACCGACGTTACCGTTGCTTTACGCAATGCGCAATGGTTCCCCAGACCAAGCAAGCATGATTCGTGAAGCGATTGAAAAAGCTAATGGTATGGAACGTCTCGACGACATTATGTCTGTAATGAAAGAGACTGGCTCGTTAGAGTACACGACCAATAAAGCCTACGAAGAAGCTGATAAAGCCATTGCTGAGCTTTCTATTCTTCCCGAGTCAGAATACAAGCAGGCTTTAACTACGCTAGCTCACCTTGCAGTAAAACGTAGCAAGTAAATAGAGGCTAAGCAGTAAGTAGACAGCTATACAAAAAAAAGAGCCTGTTGGCTCTTTTTTTGATCCTGCTAGATAATACACTGGGTCTCAATAACGACTCGATTCTAACGATAGAGGTAGTTGCGCTTCGATCTCTTCAAGTTCTTCCAACGGAACTGCATATTGCTTATGACTATTGTAAGACTCAAACAACGCGAACTGCTCTTGCTCATCGATAACCAATATCTTGCCCAAGCGACCTAGATAGTTAACATTCATCCCTTTTTGTACTCTAGTCATCGTTCAATACCCTAATTCTTCGTGGTTAGAAAAAGATTACGAGTGGATTGAATACAAGGATCAAAAAAGCCGATCGCAATGATCGGCTTTCGTTAACTGTCGTTTTAGCAGAGTTCAGTTATCTATCGCTTATTTAGCGAATTCAACACCAATCTCAATATCGCCATTTAGCGTTTCTAGCATGCTGTCTAGTGCATTGCGTTCGAAGTCGCTCAGTTCACCGTAGCTAAGAATCGCTTCAGCGCCTTCTTTGCCAAGTTTAACTGGTTGTGCGAAGAATGGTGCGTGCTCGCCTTCACCTTCAACGTAGGCACACTCAATCACGTTCTCTTCGCCTTGAAGTGCTTTCACTAGAGCAAGACCGAAGCGACAAGCCGCTTGACCCATAGATAGGGTCGCACTACCGCCACCCGCTTTAGCTTCTACTACTTCAGTACCCGCGTTTTGGATGCGAGTTGTTAGCGCTGCGATTTCTTCGTCAGTAAACTCAACACCTTCAACTTGAGAAAGCAGAGGAAGGATCGTTACACCTGAGTGACCACCGATAACAGGAACACGAATGTCGCCTGGATCTTTATCTTTCAGTTCAGCAACGAACGTTTCAGAACGAATGACATCAAGAGTAGTAATACCGAATAAACGACGCTTGTCGTAAACGCCCGCTTTCTTAAGTACTTCAGCAGCGATTGGCACTGTTGTATTTACTGGGTTAGTAATGATACCAACACAAGCAGTAGGACAAGTAACGGCAATTTTTTCAGCTAGAGACTTAACAATGCCAGCGTTCACATTGAAAAGATCCGCACGATCCATACCAGGTTTACGAGCAACACCCGCAGAAATAAGCACAACATCCGCACCTTCAAGTGCTGGAGTTGGATCTTCACCCGCGTAACCTTTGATCGAAACAGGCGTTGGGATATGGCTAAGATCGGCAGCAACCCCCGGGGTTACCGGAGCGATGTCGTAAAGTGCAAGATCTGAACCAGCAGGCAGGCGGTTCTTTAGTAGTAGGGCTAGGGCTTGACCGATGCCACCAGCGGCACCAATAACAGCTACTTTCATTGTTATTCTCCTTGAGAGCTTTCTCTTATAGATTCTTTGTAGGGTAATTCTTGAGCTAAATTTAAGTTAAAAAACTATATTAATCACAAAGTGATTACAATCAATTAACGCTAGCTTTGCGACTTCGCGCAAGTCAATAAAACCGTGCTACACAGCAAGTTCGCATTATGGCGATAATCATTTGAAATGACAAAACAACTCGTCTTAAATAACACATTATCCTATTAAATTTTTACAGTGATATGACTAACAAATTACCGTGATATTTTGGCGAGAACTGAATATGTATGCGAGAATATGCAAACATCTTTGTTAATGAATAAGAATGACATATGCGCAATACAGAAAAACAAGACAACTTAGTTCGAGCTTTTAAATCACTACTAAAAGAAGAACGTTTTGGTTCGCAAGGCGAGATTGTCGATGCCCTGAAGCATGAAGGCTTTGAAAGT
Organism: Vibrio sp. 10N.286.46.A8; assembly: GCF_041470165.1. Taxonomy (NCBI): domain Bacteria; kingdom Pseudomonadati; phylum Pseudomonadota; class Gammaproteobacteria; order Vibrionales; family Vibrionaceae; genus Vibrio; species Vibrio sp. 10N.286.46.A8. Next base: position 43,498 of record NZ_JBFRLX010000071.1, on the reverse strand, counting down.
ATCAACCAATCTAAAGTTTCGCGTATGTTAACTAAGTTTGGCGCAGTGCGAACACGCAATGCAAAAATGGAGATGGTTTACTGTCTTCCTGCTGAACTTGGTGTTCCGACGGTTTCAAGCTCTTTAAGAGAGTTAGTGTTAGATATTGACCACAACAATGCATTGGTTGTGATACACACTGGCCCTGGTGCCGCGCAGCTTATTGCTCGCTTATTAGATTCATTAGGTAAGTCAGAAGGCATACTGGGGGTAGTTGCTGGAGATGATACTATCTTCATTACTCCAACCTTATCAGTTACCACTAAGCAACTGTTCGATTCTGTATGCGAACTGTTTGAATACGCAGGATAATTGCTCACAGTTTCATAACTATCAGCCATTACTATTGGATCACAAACACCTATTTAGTTCGTGATCCAAATCACATCCTAAGATATCTATCCCGCCTCTCCCAAAAATCACTAACTCATTGATTTTAAAAAACTCAATAGCAAATCAAACACGAGATCCAACCGTCATTTGTTAGATTTTTTCGCTATATCTTTTAACATTTGAGTAATTTTCTGCCAATTTTTGATATTATTCAGCCACTTTTTCATCACATGGATTGAAAAAGGTGCCGTTTCCAAATAGGAAACTCCAGAAACGACTACACTTGTTTCAGGGTTAATAATGAATAAAGGAAGGGAAATTCATGGCATTTACCAAACTGATTAAAGTTGGGGCTATTGCAGCTGCTGTAATGGGCGCTGGCGCAGTTAACGCTCAAGAGTTCATCACAATTGGTACTGGTTCAGTAACGGGTGTTTATTACCCGACTGGTGGTGCAATTTGTAAGCTAGTGAACAAAGGCCGTAAAGACCACAACATTCGTTGTTCTGTCGAGTCTACTGGCGGTTCAATCTACAACGTTAATACCATCCGTGCTGGTGAACTAGATTTCGGTGTTGTTCAATCGGACTGGCAATACCACGGCTACAACGGTACAAGTAAGTTCAAAGACCAAGGCGAATACAAGAAACTTCGTGCTATGTTCTCTCTACATACAGAACCGTTCAACATCATCGCTCGCACCGATGCAGGTATTAACAATGTTTCAGACCTAGCTGGTAAGCGTGTCAACATTGGTAACCCGGGTTCTGGCGACCGTGCAACGATGGGTGTTGTAATGGACTCTATGGGCTGGACTAACGATAGCTTCAAGCTTGCTTCTGAACTGAAAGGTTCTGAGCGTTCACAAGCACTTTGTGATAACAAGATTGATGCATTCATCTACATGGTTGGTCACCCGAACGGATCAATTAAAGAAGCGACAACGTCTTGTGATGCAAAACTGGTTTCTGCAACAGGTCCACAGATCGACAAGATCGTAGCTGAAAACCCATACTACGCATACAGCACAGTACCTGCTGGTATGTACCGCGGTACAGATGCTGACGTAAATAGCTTCGGTGTTGCTGCAACTATGGTAACAACTTCAGACGTTTCGGATGAAGTAGCATACAACGTTGCTAAAGCAGTATTTGAAAACTTCGCAACATTCAAACGTCTGCACCCAGCATTTGCTAACCTGAAAAAAGAAGACATGGTTAAAGCGGGTATCTCTATCCCTCTTCACCCAGGTGCCGCAAAATACTACAAAGAAGTAGGTCTTCTAAAGTAACTCTACTTTAAGCCTACTAAACCAATAAGGAGGCTAGTCCTCCTTATTGGCTTTTCACGTTTTATAAAAATAATTTAAGTGAAAAGAACAACCCTTTAAGTTTCTCCAATTTGGAGGACTTACCTTCGTATCAAGCCTAAGACAAAGACGAACAAAGAACGCATTTCTCTATCCATTCACTACACTAGATAGGAAAGAAATCACGTTTAGTTGTTCGTAACAAAAGGCAGACCATCAATAATAAGGATAAAGTACATGACGCAGACAACATCACCGTCTCCAGATGTGCAAGAAATGGTGGCACAATCAGATACTGGTGCGCGTAGCCCTCGTGGTATCCAAGGCCGTATTTTATGGTTTGTGCCTCTATGTTGGTCACTGTTCCAACTTTGGTATGCATCTCCGCTGCCATTCATTTTTAACTTCGCAATTTTAAACGACACTGAAGCTCGAGCAATTCACCTTACGTTTGCTATTTTCCTAGCCTTTACCGCTTATCCAGCCATGAAGAATTCGCCTAGGGATCGCATCCCAGCTGTCGACTGGATACTAGCGCTTGTAGGTAGCTTTTCAGCTTCTTATATCTATATTTTCTATACTCAGCTCGCTGAACGCTCGGGTGCACCAACAACATTCGATATTGTTGCGGCCGTATTCGGTATGGTTCTACTGCTTGAGGCAACACGACGCGCTTTAGGTCCACCTCTTATGGTTGTGGCAGCAGTCTTCCTACTTTACACCTTTGGCGGTCCACACATGCCAGACGTTATCGCCCACAAAGGTGCGAGCCTGAACAAGGCAATGTCGCATCTGTGGTTAACAACAGAAGGTGTGTTCGGTGTTGCTCTTGGCGTATCAACGTCATTTGTATTCTTGTTTGTACTGTTTGGTGCAATGCTTGAGCGCGCGGGTGCAGGTGCTTACTTCATCAAAGTGGCATTCTCTCTGCTTGGCCACATGAAGGGCGGCCCAGCGAAAGCAGCCGTTGTAGCATCTGGTTTATCTGGTCTGGTATCAGGTTCTTCGATTGCTAACGTAGTTACCACTGGTACCTTTACTATCCCGCTAATGAAGCGTGTTGGTTTCCCGGGAACAAAAGCGGGTGCAGTAGAAGTCGCAGCTTCAACCAATGGTCAATTAACACCACCGATCATGGGTGCAGCAGCATTCTTGATGGTTGAGTACGTGGGCATCTCTTACGTAGAAGTAATCAAAGCAGCACTACTGCCCGCTCTGATCTCTTACATCGCCCTGATTTACATTGTTCACTTAGAGGCATGTAAAGCAGGTATGACGGGCTTACCTCGTCGTCACACACCAACTATCGTGCAAAGCCTACTCTCTTTCACTGGTACTATCTTAGGCCTATGTGTCATCAGTGCAGCGGTTTACTACGGTGTCGGCTGGACAAAAGATGTCTTTGGCGCTGCAGCCACACCAATTGTGACTGTTGCTCTATTAGTCTCTTATGTCGCTCTGGTTCGTGTTTCTGCTAAATACGCAGCTGAAGGTGGCATGGAAATCGACGAGAACCTAACAGAAGTACCAGATCCAGGCCCAACGATTAAGTCTGGCCTTCACTTCCTACTGCCTATCGTAGTTCTAGTTTGGTGTTTAACGGTTGAACGTTTCTCTCCAGGTCTGTCGGCATTCTGGGCGACCGTGTTCATGATCTTCATTCTGATCACTCAGCGTCCTTTAATGACTCTGATGAACAAATCAGACGATCTCGCAGAACAAACAAAAGCAGGCTTCGTTGATCTAGCAGAGAGCTTAGTTTCAGGCGCACGTAACATGATCGGTATCGGTGTAGCGACAGCTGCAGCTGGTACGGTTGTAGGCGTGGTAACGCTGACAGGTATCGGCCTTGTAATGACCGATTTTGTTGAGTTCATCTCAGGCGGTAGCATCATTCTAATGTTGTTATTCACTGCGGTAATCAGCTTGATCTTAGGTATGGGCTTGCCAACAACGGCGAACTACATCGTTGTATCAACATTGATGGCACCAGTAATTGTTACCTTAGGTGCAGCGCACGGCTTGATCATTCCACTGATTGCGGTTCACTTATTCGTGTTCTACTTCGGTATTCTTGCGGACGATACACCTCCGGTAGGTTTGGCTGCATTTGCGGCCGCTGCAATTGCTAAATCAGACCCGATTCGTACCGGTATTCAAGGTTTTACCTACGATATCCGGACCGCGATATTGCCGTTCATGTTCATCTTCAACACCCAACTACTGTTGATGGGCATTGATTCTTGGTGGCACTTAGCACTGACGATTTTCTCTTCGGTTACTGCGGTACTTATCTTTGCAGCAGCGACACAAGGTTGGTGGTTCACTAAGAACAAGTGGTGGGAAACTATACTGCTTATCGTTCTGACCTTCTCTTTCTTCCGCCCGGGCTTCTGGTGGGACATGATTTATCCAGAGAAAGTTCTTTCACCTGGAGTTGAGATCGCTCAAATCACAGAAAATCTATCTGTGGGACAATCACTTGAATTGAGAGTCGGTGGCGAAAACTTAGAAGGTAACTATTCTGAGAAAACAGTTCGCCTTCCGTTTGAAGATTCTGCGACAACAAGTGAAGACCGCATTGCTTCAATGGGCCTAATGCTGACCCAAGCTGACGACAAGATGATTGTTGATATGGTTGAGTTTGGTAGCCCTGCTGAAGCTGCTGGCATTGACTTTGATTGGGAAATTAAATCCGTTATCCAAGATGCAGAACGACCAATGAAAGAGTGGGTATTCTTACCTGCCCTATTAATTTTGATTGGTTTAGCGATGAACCAAAGAAGGCGTGCTCGTAAGGATGAGATTAGCGCGTAATGGATAGAGCCAAATAGCGCTCTACTCTATTTGGCTTTTTTACTACATGGAAAAGATAATTACAGCGCTTGGTATGTACTCGGCGCTGCTCAAAAAGAGACGAATACATGTATAGACAAATCCTTGTTCCCGTTGATCTGAACGACAAAGGCTTTTCTGATAAAGCGGTCGAGCTAGCGGTATGGCACGCGAAACACAGTAATGCTGAGATCCACATTCTGAACGTATTACCGGGCATCCACATGTCGATGGTAGCGTCTTACTTCCCGAAAGATGCAGCAAACCAAATGAAGCTTGATGTTAAAAATCAGCTGAAAGAATTTGCTGATAAGCATATCGACGACGATGTGATCTATAAAGTTCACGTTGCCGAAGGCAAGGCCTACACAACGATTCTTGATTGCGCAGAGAAACTAGGGGCAGATCTTATCGTGATGCCTAGTCATAAGCGCTCGAAAATCGACAAGGTTGTACTGGGTTCTGTTGCAAGCAAAGTGGTTCAGAACTCACCAATCAATGTATTGGTAGTTAAGCCGCAAGGCTAAATCACTTAATCGACACAACGATCTAAATCTAAAAAGGTTGGCCTAAAAGCCAACCTTTTTTTATTTTGTGCTTGCACCATTCAATTCTTCAATCAACTCACTAAGTTCTGCGGATTACCTGCAACAAACCCATCAATATTATCGATTAAGATATCAGACAGTTTTTGAATTGAACTGTCGCTGCCCCACGCCACATGTGGTGTTAGCAGTAAATTAGGTAAGTGGCTGTTAGCCAATAGTGGATTCGAATTATCTGCAGGTTCTTGTGTAAACACATCCATGCCCGCACCTGCAATCTCATTACTTTTCAAAGCTTCAACTAAGGCCTGCTCATCGACAAGTCCACCACGGCCAGCATTAATTAATACCGCACTTGATTTCATCATGGTTAGCTCTCGCTCTGAAATCAGATTTCGAGTCGCTTCAGTTAATGGACAATGTAAGCTGATCGCATCCGCTTGCTGTAACACCGTATCAAAAGGTAGATACCCTTCTCGACAAGAATCAGCCCCTTTACGCTCAGTAAAGATGACATTCATACCAATCGCTTTTGCTAATATCGCGGTCGCTTGCCCTAAGCTACCACTCCCGATTAAGCCCAATGTACTGCCTGCAACATCTTGAATCGGATGAGTAAAGAAACAGAATTGTTTGTCCTTTTGCCACTCGCCAGCCTCGATATCTTGATGATAACCAACGAGGTTTCGCTTAAGCGTAAACAGCATCGCGATAACATGTTCAGGTACCGATTGAGTCGCGTAGCCTTGCACGTTTGTCACCGCTATGTTGTTACTCTTGCAGTAGCCAACATCGACATTGTTCACACCCGTTGCTGAAACAGCTATTAGCTTAAGTTGTTGTGCTTGAGCCAAATTCGATTCGTTAAGCACGACCTTGTTGGTAATAACAACATCAGCGCCTTCTATTCGTTCAGACACTTGTTCTGGCGAAGTGAAGTCATACTCCACCCACTGATGCTCAAAGCTAAGGGGTTTTAAATGTATTTGAGATGGGATGGTAGCTCGGTCGAGAAAGACCACTTTCAACTTCGGCATTGTACGTCCTTGCATTGGTATTAATTTAACCATTCTAAGCTTTTAGCTTACTGTAGTCTGGAAGCTCTGGCGCAATTTCAAAGTGCTGCTCGATTTGTGGCGATGCTTGAGGGTAAAAATCACATGGCACGAAAGCTTTGAAAAGCTGATTATTAGCCGGATGATAAAAACTCAGTTCACATGCGTGTAAAGCTAACCTGTCACTATAATTAAACGCATCTGGTGTTGCATAAAACTCGTCGCCCACAATTGGATTCCCTAGCTCCATGCAGTGAACACGCAACTGATGAGAGCGACCAGTGATCGGCAGCAATTTCAATAATGTCGTTTGAGGCTCTTGTTGCTCAACCACATAGCGAGTCTGAGATGGTTTACCATCGTCGAAACACACTTTCTGTCTAGGGCGATTCGTCCAATCGCAAATAAGAGGAAGGTCAATCAAACCTGCCTTGTCTTCCATTGAACCCCACACTCGTGCGTAATAAAGTTTGTGTGTCAGTCGATATTGAAATTGCTTCTTCAAATGCCGCTCAGCCTGTTTATGCTTAGCCAATAGCATCAAGCCTGATGTAGACATATCCAACCGATGCACAACTTGAATCTCCGGAAATTCGACAACCAACCGACTCCACATACTGTCGTAGTGCTCCGGCAGTCTCCCCGGCACCGAAAGCAGGCCTGCTGGCTTGTTCACCACAAGAACATCATCATCTTGATAGATAATATCAGTCCACGGTTCACGTGGGGGTGTGTAATGTTCTAACGCCATTAGAGCCTCTGAACTACTAAGGAAGTTTTGATTTTTTACTTCATTTCGCGATTGATCACTCGATAGGAATATAATCGAGCGCTAAGCTTTAACCAAGCTACAGTTTAACCAAACTACAGATACAAATAAGGCCTTCGTAATGAAGGCCTTATTTCGTTAAAGCATTTAGCTAATTCAAAACTAGTTGTGAGAAACCACAATCAAACGTAGCGAATCAAGCTGAACCTGAGCCTTGCTGATGTAACCTGTCAGTTCGTTGATTTGAGCTTCGATAACCTCTAGCTCTTCATCACGAATGTTAGGGTTAACCGCTTTAAGCGCTTGTAGACGCTCTAACTCACCGTTCAAGTTAGTTTGCATATCTTTCTGAGCTTGTTGACGAACTTCTTCAACCTTCGGAAGTACATGCGTCTCACCGGCTTCGATTAGCTTGTGAATCTCACCTTGTACCGAGTTCACTAGCTTGCTCGCTAAATGACGGTTTACCGGGCTTAGTTGACGATTAAAGCTATCGAATTCAACCTGAGCAGATAAATCGTTACCACGACCATCCATCATCAAGCGAATCGGAGTCTTAGGTAGGAACTGGCTGATACCGCTGCGCTTTGGCGCTTGTGCATCAACAAGGTAAACCAACTCAAGCAGAATTGTGCCCACTGGCAGCGCTTTATTCTTCAGTAGAGATACCGCAGACGCACCCACACCTTCACTCAATAGCAGATCAATACCGCCCTGAATCATTGGGTGTTCCCAGCTAATAAAATTCATGTCTTCACGAGAAAGCGCGGTTTCACGGTCAAACGTAATCGTTGCACCTTCATAAGGTAAGCCTGGGTAGCTTGGTACCATCATGTGTTCAGAAGGTGTCACGACTAGCGCATTTTCACCCTTGTCATCTTGGTTCAGACCAATGGTGTCAAATAGGCTTAGAGCAAACGATACTAGGTTGGTATCACCATCGGTAGAAGCAATTTTCTCTGCAATCTCATGGGCTTTATCGCCACCATTTGAATGCATCTCTAGTAGGCGATCTCGGCCTTTTTCTAGATCCGATTTCAGGCTTTGATTGAGCTTCGCTGATTCTTCAATGACTTCATCAAGCTGCTCGGTGTTACCAGAAGCCAGCATTTCAATCAGTACATCAGAATACTTATCGTAAACTGTGCGACCAGTAGGACAAGTCTCTGCGAATGCATTCAGACCTTCATCGAACCAACGCGCTAGAATCGCTTGCGATGTGCCTTTTAGGTAAGGGACATGAATGTCGATATCTCGAAGTTGACCGATACGGTCCAAACGACCAATACGTTGTTCAAGCAAATCCGGGTTAAACGGAAGATCGAACATCACTAACTGGTTAGCAAACTGGAAGTTACGACCTTCAGAACCGATTTCGCTACAGATAAGAACCTGAGCGCCGCCCTCTTCTTGAGCAAAGTAAGCCGCAGCTTTATCACGCTCTAGAATCGACATGCCTTCGTGGAATACCGTTGCACGCACACCTTCACGCTCACGCAGTGCTTGTTCTAATTGCAAAGCAGTACTTGCACGAGAAGCGATCACTAGGATCTTTTCGCTGCGCTTGTCTTGGATTTTTTCAATCAACCAGTTCACACGTGAATCGAACTGCCACCAGCTTGAATCTTCACCTTCAAATTCTTGGAAGATCTCTTCTGGATACAACATCTTCATCGCTCGAGCTTCTGGTGCCATCTTGCCACCGATCATGCCCGATACACGCATCGAGGTTGTGTACTGCGTTGGAATGTCCATCGGCAGTAGGTTTACATTACGCTTAGGGAAGCCTTTGATTGCAGCACGTGTATTTCTAAAAAGAACACGGCCAGTACCATGGCGATCCATAAGGTTATCAATCAGTTCTTGGCGAGCTAAGGCTTGCTCTTCTTCGCTGCTATCACCTTCGATAACACGGAACAGTGGCTCAACATCTTGCTCAGACAGAAGTTCTGTAATTTGGTTCTTCGCGCTGTTTTCAAGCTTCACGCCAGAGAACAATGCCGTTACTGCATCAGCAACTGGCGCATATTGGTCTTCTTCTTCAACGAATGCTTCGTAATCGTAGAAGCGATCAGGATCAAGCAGACGCAGACGCGCAAAGTGACTCTCACGACCCAGCTGTTCAGGGGTCGCTGTCAGTAGCAATACACCAGACGTGTTTTCAGCTAATCCTTCAACCACTTGGTATTCGCGGCTCGGTTTGTCTTGGCTCCACTCAAGGTGGTGCGCTTCATCGACAACCAACAAATCCCACTCACCTTCAAGTGCTTGCTCGTAGCGCTTACGGCTCTTGCGTAGGAAATCCAAAGAACACAGGACGTATTGCTGTGTATCGAATGGATTATCTGATTCTGCAAAAGATTCAATACAACGCTCTTCATCAAAGATAGAGAAGTGCAGGTTGAAACGGCGCATCATCTCAACTAGCCATTGGTGTTGTAGTGTTTCAGGAACCACAATAAGAATACGTTCCGCACGGCCAGACAACACCTGCTGGTGGATAATCATACCCGCTTCTATGGTTTTACCTAGGCCAACTTCATCAGCCAGTAAAACGCGTGGAGCGTGACGACGACCGACTTCATGAGCAATGTAAAGCTGATGAGGGATAAGACCTGCACGCATACCACACAAGCCGCGCATTGGGCTCTTATGTTGTTGGTATTGGTTGCTTAAAGCACGGTAGCGCAACGCAAAGTTATCCATACGGTCGATTTGACCTGCGTACAGCTTATCTTGTGGCTTGTTAAAGCGGATCTGGTTACTTAAAAAGATTTCACGCAGAGTCACCTCTGTCTCTTGAGTATCTTCACGAATACCCAAATAAGTCAGTAGCCCTTTATCTTCGATAACTTCTTCAACAGATAAAGACCAACCTTCTTGGCATTCGATGACATCGCCTACATTGAACGCCACTCGGGTTACGGGAGCATCTGTGCGTGCATAGACGCGGTTTTCTTCTGACGCAGCAAACATTACTGTTACTGTGCGAGCATCCATTGCTACAACGGTACCTAAACCTAAATCGCTCTCCGTATCGCTTATCCAGCGTTGCCCCAAAGCAAATGTCATGAATCGACTACCTCAATCTTATAGTTGGAATTTGGTCTTTCTAACTGCAATTTCAAACAAGAACGTTATTGCTCTTGAACTAAAAATATAGCCAAAAATGCCTAGTTTGCAGCCACTTTTTAAGTGCGCTCTTAATAATAAATATCTTGAGAAAATGGTGCAGAAAAAGGTCGCTAATCTTACTCGATGCTGTGATTTAGGTCACGCCTAAAGGAGACGATTTCATACTTTTTTTCTGTTTTCATAAGTGCAATCAAACTGTCAAAAAATCATGGTTATTCTATGGATAGCAGAATGCAGCTCTCAAATGAAGTTTAGGTGAATTGTTGACTATCACTAGAATCAGATACTAACCTTTATATGAGCTTAATCTACGTTCAATGAATGCAAGGCAAGCCGCACGTCGGCAAGGAGATGCTATGGGCGAGACCAACCGTAAGCTATTTGTTTTAGACACCAATATCCTACTTCACGAACCCTTCGCTATATTTTCTTTCCAAGAGCACGATGTCGTTATCCCAATGACAGTGCTAGAAGAACTCGACAGAATCAAAGACAGTAAAAGAGATGTTGCTCGAGATGCGAGAATTGCGATTCGAACGCTCGAAGACTTATTCAGGGAAGCCACACCAGACCAAATATCGGAAGGCATCCCTTTTTCTAAAGACATAAACGCATCTGGCAGTATTTCAATACTCGCTGACTACGAACTTCAAGAAAGCATCAAAGCCTTCGCCGATGACAAAGCTGGCGATAACCGAATCCTCAACGCAGTCCTCTATCTTCAAAATAAGCGCGCGCCACGAGAAGTGGTTCTTATCACCAAAGACATCAACATGCGTTTACGAGCCAAAGGCGCCGGAGTCCGTTTTGTTGAAGACTATCAAACAGACCAATTGATTGATGATATCCAATACCTCACCAAAGGCTTCCAACAACTGGAAGGCTCATTTTGGGATGGTATCGATAATGTCGAGAGCAGAAGTTTAGGCGGAAAGACGCTGCACACCTTAGCAAGAGCGCCGTTCGAGCCAACCTTTCTCAACCAGTATGTGATTGACGAAGAAAGTGACTTTGCCGCTCGAGTCGAAGAGATTGAAACTGAAAGCATTACACTAAGAGACCTCAGTCGCGAAAGACTAATGAATCGCAGAGCATGGGACATCACACCCAAAAACGTATACCAAGGTATGGCGATCGATGCCCTGCTCGACCCTGATATTGATCTGGTGATTCTCACTGGCGCTGCGGGGAGTGGTAAGACACTGTTAGCCATGGCAGCTGCACTTGAACAAACTATTGAACGTAAACAGTTCGATAAGATCATCGTAACCCGAAACACACCTGATATAGGTGAGTCGATAGGGTTTCTTCCGGGTACAGAGGAAGAGAAGATGTTGCCTTGGTTAGCTGCAGTGACTGATACACTGGAAGCGCTGCACAAGAACGATCACTGCACAGAAGGCTCGATGAAGTACATCTGTGATAAAGCCAACATCCAGTTCAAATCGATTAACTTTATGCGTGGCCGTTCAATTCAGAATGCGTTTGTGCTTTTGGATGAGTGTCAGAACCTCACCGCTTCACAAATCAAAACCATCATCACCCGTTGTGGTGAAGGAACCAAGATCGTCTGCTCAGGAAACCTAGCGCAGATAGATTCTTCCTACCTAACTCCTGTGACCTCGGGGCTCACCTACATGGTCGAGCGTTTTAAAAACTTCGAAGGCAGTGCCAACATCCACCTCAATGGTGTGGTGCGTAGCCGACTGGCTGAGTTCGCGGAAGAGAACATGTAGACTCTGCGCGCTCACAGAACCAGTAACCTATAAACAAAAAGCGCCTCACAATAGAGGCGCTTTTCAATCTATTTTATGACGAGAGATTTTGAAATTAACTCGTGCTGCTGACCTGAATTACTCAGTACCACCAACCGTTAGCGAGTCTAGTTTCAATGTTGGTTGACCAACACCCACTGGTACACTTTGACCAGCCTTACCACACACACCAACACCACGGTCAATGCTTAGGTCATTACCGACCATAGACACCTGCTGCATTGCTTCGATACCAGAACCGATCAGCGTCGCGCCCTTCACTGGGTGAGTGATCTTGCCGTTTTCAATCATGTACGCTTCAGAAGCTGAGAACACAAACTTACCTGATGTGATATCAACCTGACCGCCACCGAAGTTCGGTGCGTAGATGCCTTTCTCAACCGTTGCAATGATCTCTTCCGGTGTGTGTTCGCCCGGCAGCATGTATGTATTCGTCATACGTGGCATTGGAAGATGCGCGTAAGACTCACGACGACCGTTACCTGTAGGTGCTACACCCATTAGACGAGCGTTTAGCTTATCTTGCATGTAACCTTTTAAGATGCCGTTTTCGATTAGCGTATTGTACTGACCATTAACACCCTCATCATCAACGTTCAATGAACCGCGTAGATCCGTTAATGTACCGTCATCAACAATCGTACATAGGCTTGATGTAACTTGCTCGCCGATCTTGCCAGAAAATACTGAAGACTCTTTACGGTTGAAATCACCTTCTAAACCGTGGCCTACCGCTTCATGCAGTAGAACACCTGGCCAACCAGAACCAAGAACCACAGGCATTGCACCAGCAGGCGCTGCAACCGCTTCAAGGTTAACTAATGCTTGGCGAATGGCCTCATCAGCGAACTGGTAAGCAACTTGAAAACCGTTAGCATCACTTAAGAAAAAATCGTAACCAAAACGACCACCGCCACCGGCACTGCCACGTTCACGACGATCGCCTTTCTGTGCAAGTACGCTAATTGATAAACGAACCAACGGGCGAATATCACCAGCGAAAGTACCATCAGTTGCCGCAACAAGCATCTGTTCATGTACACCACTTAGGCTCACCGATACTTCAGTTACCATCGGTTCTTTAGTACGAATGTAAGCATCAAGCGCTTTAAGTAATTCTGTCTTTTGCTGTTTTTCCCAGCTTGCTAGCGGGTTAACTGCATCATAGTAAGCTTGGTTAGAGTTACGCTTGAAAGCTTGTACCTTACCGTTTTGCCCTTGCTTAGCGATACCGCGAGCCGCGATTGCACTCTGTTTAAGGCCATCCAATTGGATTTGGTCAGAGTAAGCAAAACCGGTTTTTTCACCAGATACCGCTCGTACACCAAGACCACAATCGATATTGAAAGAGCCGTCTTTAATAATGCTGTCTTCTAGCACTAAAGATTCATGCCAGCTTGACTGAAAGTAGATATCAGCATAATCAATTTGGCGGGTAGCAATGCTCGCCAATGTATCTGCGATATTTTGCTCCGTCAGCCCTGTTGGGTTTAGTAGCGCTTCTTCAATTTGATTGATGCTCATAAATGGCTCTTATTTGTAATTAAAATTGATTGGTAAATCGAGAATGCTGCGCGATTGGCATATTTTGCCTGATTGATTCGCAACTGGATGTGTCTATCTCAACCACCATACTTTTAGGATCTTGGTCTAGTTGTGCAACCACTCGTCCCCATGGATCAACCACCATTGAGTGTCCCCATGTTTCTCTATGGCAAGGGTGATTTCCGCCTTGCCCTACCGCGATAATCCACGATTGCGTTTCGATCGCGCGGCATCTTAATAATGCTTCCCAGTGAGCTTGCCCTGTTACGGCAGTAAAAGCTGCCGGTACCACTATGATTTGTGCACCTTGCTTGCGTAACTCTGAATACAAGTGCGGAAAGCGCACATCATAACAAATACTCAAACCTAAGCGACCAAAAGGCGTTTCCGTTGTTACCACTCGGTCACCGGGCGTGAAAATATCCGATTCTCGATAGCACTTATGTGCATCAGCAACATCCACATCAAACATGTGTAGCTTATCGTAATGGGCCACTAGACAACCAAAATCATCAATCACCAAGGTTGTGGTAGTCACGCCTTTAGCTGTGCTTATCGGCATACTGCCAATAACAATCCAAATTCGGTAAAGCTTTGCTAGCTCAAAGGCTTTCTTTTGCAGTGGGCCATCATTTAGAGGCTCAGCAAACTGGTGATAGTCGGCTTTACTGCCAAAGACTAACGCGTTTTCAGGGCACACAACCCACTTAGCTCCCAACTCTTTGCACTTTGCTACTTCTTGAGCAAGATAATCAAAGTTCAAGTCAGGGCGAGGGCCTGATGTCATTTGAATCAACCCAACACAATCCATGTGTATCGATCCTCCATTCATTATGATTCAGAAATCAGCATTTCACCGTATATTAGCTGATTAGGATACTAAGTTTTTTTCGGCTAATTTAAGGCTTATTCGGCCAATTTTCTGAGTTTTTCTGGTAGTTGGAATTCTCCAGAACTGCGAGAAAGCTCGCTCACTGTTGGTGAATCCAACGGCCCTTTCACCGAATAATTAACTTGGGTAAAGACTTCAACAACCGGAGAAATAACCGTAGTCACCGCTAACACGTATAGCGCTGTTTGAGGCGTTACCGCAAAAGCCGTTAATACTGGAATCCCGGAGGTGATATCTGGGGTGAAGTTCACTTCAGCATCGACCTCGCGTGTATTGAGGTTGGCGATCCCTTTTATTTTCATCTCACCGGCGACCGCATCCATATTCAGATCATTAGTCAGAAAGATACCATTTTGAATCTCGCCAGTTCCTGTGATGCTGTTGAATGCCATGCCATTATCAAATACGTCCGAGAAGTCGAGCTGCATCTTACGGATAATCGAATCTAGGCTAAACAGCCCCAGTAATCGAGCTGCGCCACTCACATCCGAGATAATACCTTTACCAAATTGGGTTTTAACGTTGCCATCAAGGGTATCCATTTTGATCCCCCAAGGCGAACCATCCCAATTCAATTGACCTTCTAACTCAAAGGGCGCTTTTTGTATCCCTGAAGTAATACCGAAACGCTCCATTAACTCACTGTTGTTTTCACCTTCAACATCAAGAGTTAACGATGAACGACTCTTATCGCCTTGCAACTCCCACCAGCCACTGATATCCGCTTTATTTCCGCCGCTTCGAACCTGAATCTTATTCCACTCAATGCGGTCTTCCTGCCTAGTCATCTCAACATCAACCTTACCAACTTTATACCCTTGCAGCCAAAAGTCGTTCAGGGTCAGCGTCAAATTCGGCATCGCATCATGGAGCTTTCTATCCAACTCAGAGATCAACGGTGCTTCTTGCGCCTTACGCTGTAGCAGTTGGTCTTGGTTTTTCTTGTCACTCCACTCAGGAACAAACAGATGCAGGCGATCCAATGAAACAGTCAAATCATAAGGAGGCAAGTAATTGACATCACCTTCTAACTCTTGACTAGAGACTTCCATTTGCCACGCTTGCTTGTTTTTTCGAGCGCTAAAATCGACATCATTCCAAGAAATACCACCTAAGATCAGCTCTTTGCTCTCGAAGGTGATGCGACGTGGCGCAGGAATGGTTGGCGTGTTCATCTGGCTAAGAACAGCATCCGATGGTTGCACTGGCTCCATGACTACTGACAGCCAGTCATCGGCATTGAACTTATCGGTACGAATCAAGGCATGGTGCCCTACCACGGGGCTAATTTTATAGCCACCACGACCAAGGACTAAATTGGTCGCCGTTAATTCAGGAACATCGCTGGAAATATCAATCTCAGCTTGGTATTTAGTGCTCGGCAATTGCAGACGAGCGGTAATCGATTCTTGATTGCCCGAAGCTTGTAGTCTTGCCGAACCACTTTCTAATGACTTTTTAGCTAATGGGTATGGGTAATCACTCGCTAAGTATTTGAGGTCTGACTGTAAGTCGAGTTGGTAAGTAAAACCAATATCATTCAGCTGAATATCGATCTGGCTTTGCCATTGTGCATGACCCGACAAACGGCTTAACCACTGCTCTCCGACATAAGGCTTTAGAGGATTGACGTCCCAATCACCTAACACATCAAGATCCACTGCATAGCCAGGTCCATCATTAAGACCTTTAAAGTCAACCGAGATACCTTGATTAAGCAAATCAGCGGCAAGACCACTTGCTGTCACGACATCATTATCAAATTCAATACGACCAGTGGTGTTCTCTAGCACCATTGGTGGAGCTTCAATCTCAACATGATTACCACTCAGATCTGCATATCCCCACGCTCTAGGTTCTTGTTCAGAATCAAACGGAATATTAAGCTGGAACTCAGAAGAGACATCACCACTCACTTTAAGCGCAGTTAACGCAGCACCCACAGAATCTACGAGTGGCGAAGCAGTCATGTAATTTCGAACTGCATTACCAGACGCCGTTGCTTTAGCTTCAATTTCGATATGACCGCCTTCCCCTAAATAAGGAATACGACCAGTGATTCGATCTGCCGCCACATCCATCAATTGAGCGGAGCGAGAGTCTAAATACATCGCATCATTTTCAAATAACAGATCAAGTTGAAGGTCGGTTATCAATGGCCACGCGGTATCGAAGCTGAACTTAGCGTCTTCTAAGCCAACCCAAACTTGGAAAATACCATCATGATTGGTGTACGGATATTGGGCTAATTCACCATGCCAGAGTAATTTAACGGTGTCGGCCTTACCCGCTTGAATCGCCGTTGAAAGGTAATCGGTTAAGTCTTGGCCAAGTGCCAATGTCGGTAAATAGCGCCATGTTTCACCGACGTTGTAAGCGTCCGCTTCACCATAAAAAGAAAGGTAAGGGCTAGCGTTATTTGGAAAGTCCAAGCGAAATGCGCCTAGTACTTGTAAATCTGGCGTGGCTGCAGTAATTTTGTCCGACC
This sequence comes from Vibrio sp. 10N.286.46.A8, assembly GCF_041470165.1. NCBI lineage: Bacteria > Pseudomonadati > Pseudomonadota > Gammaproteobacteria > Vibrionales > Vibrionaceae > Vibrio > Vibrio sp. 10N.286.46.A8. Next base: position 26,778 of record NZ_JBFRLX010000071.1, on the reverse strand, counting down.
ACAGTTTCCAGCCGTTTTCATCTTGCTGCCAAACAATATCAACCTGACCTTGTTTGATATTCAGAGGCGCTTGGAAAACATCACCATAAGGAAACACATCATCAATAACATATAAGCTGGCTTTCGCTTCCGAAGCCGAGCCAAACACATGCCCTGATACTTGGCTAAAGCCAGGGACTAACTCCCATTGTTCGATCGCCAAATCGGAAAAGTTCGCAGAGTAACGCAAGCTTTCAATTCCAGAGTCCATCGCAACGCGAATGTCTGAAACGATACCGCCCGGTGCCAATGCATTGATCATTTGGGTAGATTGCGAAGAATCTGGCATCAACTTGATCAACGGAGTAATGGTTTCAACATCAAGTTCAGAAACATTAAGTTCCCACGCGCCTTTATTCCACTTGAAAGCGACATCAACTTCAGGCCAAGGCCTGTCATCCGTTCTTAGATTTAGTGAGTGACCATTAACCTGCCATCCACCACCAATGGGGGATAATTTAAAAACACCCGACTCAAGCATCAAGTTATGCTGACCATCTTCATTCCAAGTCAGTTCTGAAGGTAATACCTCAACATAAGCGCTAACTGGCTTGCTATTTCGTAGCGTTAGCCAGCTATTCAAGCTCACCGTGCCCGTCTCAATGCCGGATTCTGCCTGCATATAACGAGTTAACCAAGGCATTACTGAGATACTATCCGCGCTGACATAAAACTCGCCCGTCATATCAGTTAAAGAACCACCATCAACAAAGTTAGCACTTACTGACAAAGAGTTGAGGTTAGCGTCTTTAATACTTACTACACCCTCCGCAAGGTGATGTTTACCTGAGTTTTGCCATTTTAAAGTTTCGATATCAAGCTGACGTTCTTCACCAGAGATAGTTCGATATAGAAGAGAGGAATCTTTAGCGGTCACATCCACCAAAGTTTTTAAAAGTAAATTGTCCAGCTCCTGCATCACTCGCTTGGAAGAGCCGGGGTCTTTAGGTTCATCTTTACCGTTTTGCCCGGCAAATAGATCAATTGAGCGGATGTCGAGGTACATTTGATTCATGACCAAATCGGCCACGACAGGACGCATCTGCACGACCGATTGAATCAAGTCAAACTCAACTTCAACACGCTCAACAGAGAAAGCCACATCTTCTGCGTTGGGAAGGCTAGCCTTAACACCTTGCAGAGCAATAGAGGGGTGAGTGTTACGCCAAAAACCACCCACATCTTGAATAGAAAACTCAAAACCGGAATGTTGGTTTACCCAAAGCTCAATTTCAGATTGATACTTATTTAAATTGGGTAAGGCTACACGCAGTGTAGTGACAGCAATGGCTAGTGTTACTAAGAGAGTAACCACTAACCATAGACATGTACGAAGAATCAGAGTAACGCTTGAACTCACAAAATATCCATTACATCATAACAACATCAAACTGCTCTTGTATGTACAGAGGCTCAGCCTGGATTTTAACTTGCTTACCAATAAACACTTCAAGCTCAGCAAGCGCGTGAGATTCCTCGCCTTCTAACGCCTCGGCAACGGCAGCCGCCGCATAAACAACAAACTTATCGGCGTCATACGCGCGATTCACTCGTGTGATCTCTCGAAGAATTTCATAACAAACGGTTTCAACTGTCTTCACGCTACCGCGACCTTCACAAGCAGGGCAGCTAGAACACAGAATATGCTCAATACTTTCACGAGTACGTTTACGAGTCATCTCAACCAAACCAAGCTGTGTGAAGCCATTAATGTTGGTTTTCACACGGTCTTTGTCTAATGCAGCTTCTAAAGAAGTTAGTACTCGCTTACGGTGTTCTTCAGACAGCATATCAATAAAATCGATAATGATGATGCCGCCTAAGTTACGAAGGCGAAGTTGACGAGCAATAGCTTGTGTCGCTTCGACGTTAGTATTGAAAATCGTCTCTTCTAGATTACGACGACCAACAAAGGCACCAGTATTGATATCAACAGTGGTCATCGCTTCTGTTTGGTCGATAATCAGATACCCACCAGACTTCAATTCGACTTTGCGATCCAATGAACGTTGAATTTCGTTCTCGGTATCGTACATATCAAAGATAGGCTTATCACCTTCATACAACTCAAGCTTGTCTGTTAGCTCAGGTACGTATTCAGAAGTAAACTCTTTTAGGTTTTCATATTCTAGACGAGAATCGACCTGAATCTTGCTCAGCTCAGTACCGACAAAATCACGTAAGATACGTTGGCTTAAGCACAACTCACCATACAAGCGAGTACGAGCTTTGTGCTTACCACGACGTTCTAACACCTTTAGCCATAATCGCTTCAAGAATGCGGCATCTTGCGCCAACTCATTTGAATCTGCGCCTTCTGCTGCCGTACGGATGATGAAGCCACCGTGCTCGTCACAGTAACGAGACACGACTTTTTTTAGGCGGTTGCGTTCTGACTCACTATCAATTCTCTGAGAAACACCAACGTGGCTTGCGCCCGGCATGAATACCAGATAACGAGATGGTAATGTAATGTCAGTGGTTAGACGGGCACCTTTGGTACCAAGAGGATCTTTGACCACTTGAACGACAATATCTTGCCCTTGGCGAACAAGCTCTGAAATATCACGAACCTGAAATTGCTTCTTTTCATTCTCAGCAACACATTCAGTGTGGGGGACAATATCAGAGGCGTGCAAAAAAGCTGCTTTATCAAGGCCAATATCCACAAATGCCGCCTGCATTCCAGGCAAAACACGGCTTACACGTCCTTTGTAGATATTTCCTACGATCCCGCGTCGAGCATCTCGTTCGACATGGATCTCTTGAAGAGCTCCCCCTTCAATCATGGCCACACGAGTCTCACTCGGGGTCACGTTCAGCAACAATTCAGCACTCATGGTGCACCTCAGATTAGTAATTATAAGAATTCTTGCAGTAGCTGGTCCGTTTCAAATAAAGGTAAGCCGACAACGGCGTAATAACTACCTTCGATTCGGGTAACAAAGCGTCCGCCCAAACCTTGGATCCCATAGCTACCAGCTTTATCGCATGGCTCCCCTGTTTGCCAGTATTGTTCTATTTCTTTTTCACTGAGGGGTTTAAACCATACGTCGGTAATAATGATTTCTGTCTTTTGTTTTTCTTCCGATACAACAGAAACTGCCGTCATCACTTGGTGACGATCATTCGCTAACTGAGTAAGCATACGCTTAGAGTCAGCAAGGTCTATTGGCTTCTCGAGCACTTGCCCTTGGCTTACGACGACCGTGTCAGAGCCCAGAACCACTGTTTCAGAATCAAGAGAACTAGCACCAGAGCCAAGAGCTACAATATCAGAACCAAGATCTACATTATCAGAACTAGGAACGACATGCTGTTTTTCAGAAGGGTTATCTTTCAATAAAGACAACGCAGCTAAGGCTTTATCTAAAGATAGTCGCTTAACGTACTCTTCGGCGGTTTCTTGAGCGTGTTTACACTCTTCGACATCAGTTACAAGGACATAAAACTCATAACCGAGTTGAGATAACAATTCTTTGCGGCGTGGAGAGCCGGATGCCAAAACTAAATGTTTCTTTTCCATCGTCACTCTACCTTACATGCCAATGGCGACGTACACGTCTCATTAATAAAAACATCCAAGGCCAAAGTATACAGTTTATCAATGCGCTCCATAGCGATAACGGATTGAAAACGACATCTTGGATCAAATATTCACCAAAGAATATTAGCACCTCAAACAACACTGTTAAGGCTGCAATGATTATCGCTTGCTGCCATAGCGCCATATTTCGAATCACGAGGAAGTTCATTGCAATAATGTACATTACTATTGCCATCATCATGCCTCTAATACCGAGAGTCGAACCGATCAAAAGGTCCCACAATAAGCCCAGTACTAGAGCACTACCAACGTTAACTCTGTAAGGTAACGCTAAAACCCAATAGCAGGTAACCAGTAATAACCAAGATGGCCTGAATAGGTCTAAACTACCCGGCCAAGGGATCGTTTGTAGAATAAGTGCTATCAAAAATGAGCAGCCAATTACTACTTTGCTTCTTAAAACGCTATTGGCCATTTTCACCTTCTAACAATGCTTGTTCGATACTAGATTGCTCTGCTTGCATCTGTTTATTTTCATCAGGCCACACAAGCAACAAGTATCTGAGCTTATCAAACTCAACTACAGGTTCTGCTTTGATAACGGCGAACTCGCGCTTCGGGTCATAATCAACGGCAGTAACATAAGCGACTGGGTAACCCTCTGGATATACACCACCGAGTCCAGATGTCACCAACAGATCTTCTTCTTGAATATCAGTACTGGTTGGAATGTGCTCTAACTGGATCTCATCAATCATGCCATTACCAGAAGCAATCACACGTATATCGTTACGAATAACCTGAACAGGAATTGCGTTATTTGCATCAGTCAGTAGCAAAACACGACTATTATGAGCAGCAACAAAAGTGACTTGACCAACAATGCCTTTTTCATTGATCACAGGCTGACCTTCGTACACTCCATCAATCTGACCTTTGTCGATCACGACTTGATGTCGGTATGGTGAAGTATCCACCGCCATAACCTCTGTGACGACCTTCTTCTCATCACGAATAAACGGTGAACCTAACAGCTTGCGAAGGCGCTTGTTTTCTTCTTGATATTGCTCAAGCAGAATCAGCTCGCTCTTCAGTCGTAAGACTTCTCGTTTAATATTATGGTTGGATTCAATGAGCCCTTTACGAGTACTAAAACGGTCGTATACGCCATCAAACATGGTGCGAGGCAAATTAGCGGCATACTGAATTGGCGCAACCATGCTGTTTAATAGATAGCGGACATTTGAGAATGCATCTAAACGACTATCAGCCAGCATAAGGCTGGCTGATAATGTTACAGCAAAAAACAGGCGCAATTGTAGAGAGGGACCTCTACCAAAAATTGGCTTCATTCTATATTTGGTCCTAGAGCGACATTTGATCCTATAAACAAGGTCTTAGGCTCTTTACATAAAACTAGATAAGAAAAGAGCCTAACACTAGATACTATTCTTCGCTGAAAAGATCACCGCCGTGCATGTCGATCATCTCTAGAGCTTTACCACCACCTAGAGCAACACACGTTAATGGCTCTTCCGCCACAACAACAGGGATACCCGTTTCTTCAGTTAGCAGACGATCAAGGTCTTTAAGCAGTGCACCACCACCTGTCAGTACCATACCGTTTTCTGAGATATCAGAAGCAAGCTCTGGTGGACACTGTTCAAGTGCAACCATAACTGCAGATACGATGCCAGATAAAGGTTCTTGAAGCGCTTCAAGGATTTCATTTGAGTTCAGGCTAAAGCTACGAGGAACACCTTCAGCAAGGTTACGACCACGTACTTCAATCTCATCAACTTCATCGCCTGGGTAAGCAGAACCGATTTCGTGTTTGATCTTTTCGGCTGTTGCTTCACCGATCAAGCTGCCGTAGTTACGACGAACGTAGTTGATGATAGCTTCATCAAAACGGTCACCACCGATACGTACAGAAGACGAGTAAACCACACCGTTTAGTGAGATAACGGCAACTTCAGTCGTACCACCACCGATATCAACCACCATTGAACCTGTTGGCTCAGATACACGTAGGCCTGCACCAATCGCAGCAGCCATAGGCTCATCGATTAGGTAAACCTCACGAGCACCAGCACCCAGTGCTGATTCACGGATTGCACGGCGCTCAACTTGCGTTGAACCACAAGGAACACAAACCAATACGCGAGGGCTTGGTTTAAGAACACTGTTATCATGCACTTGCTTAATGAAGTGCTGAAGCATTTTTTCCGTTACGTAAAAGTCAGCAATTACGCCGTCTTTCATTGGACGGATTGCTGAGATATTACCAGGCGTACGGCCAAGCATTTGCTTAGCAGCGTGACCAACCGCAGCGACACTCTTTGCAGAACCCGCACGATCTTGGCGGATAGCTACAACTGAAGGCTCATCAAGAACAATGCCTTGGCCTTTTACATATATAAGGGTATTGGCAGTACCTAAATCAATCGATAGGTCGTTTGAAAACATGCCACGAAGCTTTTTAAACATATTCTTCGCTCATCCTGCAAGAATTAGAAGACAAAAATTGCACTAAATGTACCAATGCCTTGCTGTCACGGCAAGGCATTGAAGTATAAACATGGACTGAAACCCACAATTTCTTACAGATTCCTAACTTAACAGCCAAAAAATCATATTATTGCTGACCTATTAAGCCACTTTCACCTCGGTAGATCACACGATCGTTCCCGCGATGGATACCAAAGGTGATTACTGTTGATGGGTTTTCTTCATCAATACCATCTTGGTCCCAATCAAACATTAGCCAAGGCATATTATTATTTATGGAGTCAAGCTGTTGCCAAATTTGCACTTGCTCCCTAGTTACAGCATTAGGGGCTTGCTGTGCTGTAAAGTTGTTCGACACACCATTATTCACATCAGCAGCTCCCGTTAATGTCGCCGTAGTCGCTCCCCCAACAGGCCATATAACCGTAGGGTTTCCATCCATTTCAGCATCGATATCAGTGAAACTATCAAATACATTGTTAATAAAAGCACCGTTTGTCCAATACTGAACTTGAAGAGGAACGGTAATCGAACTACCTTCAACCCCACCTACATCACTCAAATTCACACGACCAAAAACCACATTGGGTTGGCTATCAGGCAGTCGTTGTGTTGTCATGCCTGAAGGATCGGTTGGTTGTGTTTTGAATTGCACAGGATCTGAAAGTGTTGCTGTAAAAATATTCAAAGAGACATCTCGAATTGGCCCCCCATCAAAATTAAAAGGACCATCAGGCGAAAAGTCAGCCTGCTTCTGCCATGATATATCGTTGTTATTGATCGCCCCTCGACTACCTCGATAAGTTAAATTCAAGCGATTACCGTTGAGTAAACGCCCTTCATCTAACTCAAAAAAAGCTTGCTGAATAGTGTTAAAACTTCCGTAATTCTGAGTTTCGTTCCCCAACGCACTGTAAGCCTCAACGTCAACGGAGACATTATCAAACTCTTGATTCATGTAAGCAAAAGCTTGCCCTGCAGGGTTTCCCCACACATTATTCAACGTATTAAAGTAATCAGGATAAAAGCGGCCAATGACTTGGTGATCTTTTTGTATATCACGACCAAGATAAATAGCACTACTAATAAACTCGATAGCGCCAACTTCGCTCCAAGTATGAACGAGAGTATTCAGTACTTGGTTGGTACTAAATGAAGGAATCACATTAGGAGTCACAGCCCCTGGTTGGGGGTTTAATGATGGAGCTGGGTAAACCACCTTAAAATCTAAATCTAAGGGACCACTATCAAGTGAATAATTACTTGTCACTGGGTAGGCACACTCATCAGTGATGCCTAATGCTGAATCTGGATGAATGATTGGTTTATAGTCAACAATGAAATCTGTTCCTGCTGATATAAAGCCACCTCCTGTTTCCCCACCAGCAGGGTTAAACAAAGATCCTGAACGAACATTACATATTGCTATTTTCCAAGGGCGAGCCTTCAAGGTAATTTGACCTTTCAACGTACCGCCATCGCTAGGGCAGTTCGCGACTGTCGGGGGTTGAGTTGAACACCTAAAGCTCTTATCTTCAAGTGTGACAACTAACTCGCCTGAGTTATCAAATTGAATAGCAACATCCTCAACCACCCCTTTAGAGAAGTTAAAATCGCCACTGCCAAGGCTACCGCCACCACTTCCGGGCTTTTGAAGCACGTATCCAAGATCGTTCACATCTAACTTTTCCGCATAATTCATCACAATCGGCGTTGGTGATGCATTATTACTACAAGCCAAGACTCGAACATCAATATCTTCTGCTTTTCCGGCAATGACCTCTAGCGGCTGATTGTTCCATGTAGAACTAGCACTCGGCTTAATATCAAACCGATAAGGTACAAAGCTAATGTCTTTTTGGTCTTGGATAGTCGTTCCATTAACTGATGCAGTCGCAAGCACATCACCGTATTTATTACCACTTCGACCATCAATATCAAAAACAAACCTCTTGTTTTGGCTATCAAAAGAGCCACCGCTAAAAGTTACCTCAGGTGCACTTATAGATACCGTCTCCCCATTGACATCGCTCATTGGCTGACTGTTTTCATCATAAGGCACGACATACACCTCAGCCTTGTCATCACAAGTTAAGTGATAGTTGTTTGGTTTGATCTCTATATATTTTATCGTTGGGCTAGGAGGCGTGTAACACCCTGCTATTGACTTAGCCCTTATGAAGCTAGTATCTGACGACCTAAATGAAACTCTAGGAGCGGTAATTGCTCCGGTCATTTGAAAACGAGCGACACCATTAATATCGAAACCAGCACTGATAGCCTCTGGCGATACATACACATTCGCATTCAAACGGATATCAGAACCACCTAAAGGCCAAAAAGATGAAAAACGGCCATGACCAATAAGCGTAAAGTCATTGTGATCATAGCTAGAATCACTCTGCTCATCTATTCCTGCATTAATATATATACGACTTTTATGAGACAAATTTATATGGTTGTAGTGAATGACAACTGGACCATCACCTTTAACCTTAATGTAGGAATCGTTATGATTAAAATTGATGGTGTCAATCCAATACTCTCCAGCGGGAAAAACAACTGTGCTCGTATTTGCGCTAAAAGATAATGAAGTATAATTAAATTGAGTCGCCTCAGTCGTCTGATTATTGCCAGCCGCTATCAACACACCGCCCGAAGGGTTAAAAGCAGTAGTATCCGGAACACCTAACGGAAATAAGTTCTTAGCTGAACTCACCGTACAACTTCCGCCACTATTCTGCCCGTCTTTATAAACACAAGCTCCAAGACCAGACACTCTAGAAGAAGTAAAACCTAATGCTTCTGATTTGGAAATTTGATCGAGATAGATATTATTTCCAGTACCACTTCCTGAAGATATATCCAGTTGTCCATCCCATGGAGTCCATTCTCCGGGATTTGCACCTGGCAAATAACGGTTTGATTGCAACATTTCAGGAAAGTAATCACATTTTTGAATAGGGGGTTTTGGCCTTACTTCTTCAAATGCAAAGAACCCAACTCTTTCATATGTCTGATGCGAGCGATTTGAAGCGTCTTCTTCTAGCATAAATGTAAAATAATCCGGATTCGATAGTTCACATAACCTTAACCACCCTCCATCCGATCCACTTCGAGTTTGCTTTTGAATAATCACACCAAAGTCTTGGAACGACTGGCCATGGAACACCTGATTATCAATACAAGACTGCGCTAATGAAGCGCTTTGATTGTATGAACTACTGGGTTTATTAAAAACAAAACGAATACCATCTGAAGTTTGCCCAGAAAACTCAGGTGCCGCCATATACCCTACAGTTCTGCGTCTATAGCTTGTAGGAGTAGGTACATTTTGCCGGCCAAATTCTAAGGCCAGCCGAAAATTCGAGGTTCCAACATTTTTATGTGCAGTAGTTACCCAAAAATCCTTACCGCTATCGGGCTGAACTTGAGAAAAGACAATAGGAGCCGCAGAGAAACGTTGAGAGTAAGTTTCCCGTTTCCAACCCTCCCCATTTGTATTTCCTGCCGTTTGGAAGTGATTCAGCTCAACTTTACTTACACGTATTATTTTCCCTGGCTGAGATTCATCTAATATTACGTCCCCAACCTCTGCGGCAAAATAATAGATCGGATCCATTAAGTTAGGGTCCGAGCTTAAAGGGAAGCGCTGTTTCACTTCGACCCGATCTTTAGTCACAGATGTGACGAACATTGCCGATGGATTATCATTTAGATTATAAGAAGACATTAATATAACGACAGGCGTCGTTTTAAAATCTTCATCAAAATCAAAGCTACAGGAATACCCATTACAAGAGCTAGCGTCTACCTCTCCAAATTCAAATAACGGTTTAGAACGTGGTACCAAGGGCTGGCAATCTTTTTCCGATATACAGTATTGGGAACTACTAGTGAAACTATCACCAATCAGTGTAATGGTAACAAATGGGTCGAATTTATCGGCGCCAGTGGCATAAGATAAATCAAAGTTATTAATAACTTTTTTCTGAGTACCATCTACTGAGTAGGTTAATTTTCCACTTATCCATCTAGCGTTATAATTAGAAGTACGCTCAAACTTAACCTGAAATTGTCGAAGGACGTCATCATCTTCATAATCTTCGTCAAAGATTTGCTGATAATAATCATCAAAATCATCATCATCTGTCCATAACGGGAAATATTGGCTATTCGCTAATCGAATTCGATTCGACCCGTCAGACTCAAGAGAAAAAGTGATACAAAAGCCATTGCGAGCATCTACAGAAGAGCCATTAGCTAGACAAGTGGAAGCATACGAAAACGATGATATGCCGAGAGAAAACAACAAAAACAATGATAAAAATAGTACTCTCATTATCTCACCCAAACATCTTGACTACGCTGCATTAAATTCACACCCGTTCCGCACATTGCGACTGCTCTTACTGTGTATAACTGAGAACTATCGACAAGTTGACCACCTGTTGGTGAGCACGTTATTTGAACATCTGCACATGTAATTGTCGTTGCGAAGTTCATTGCTGTTCCATTCAAGTTTGTACACTCTGCAGCCACATCAAATGAAACCGTTGTGTTGGCTCTAGGTGGATATATCTGCATTAAGGCTCGCTCTATTGCCGAATGAGCTAAAAGATGGGCTTGAGTACCAATCACATCTTTTGTATGTGCGTCATTATTGGACCACTCTATGCGGCTTAAGGTTGTAGCAAGAAACCCCATCACCACCAATACAAAAATAACGACAATATACAGGCTTCCGACTTGTCTTTTTTTAAGGAACATTGATCACCTGTATGTCTTGCTGGAAATTGGTCAGTTCATCCCCGACTTGGTTTCTAAATTCAAACTCAAGATGGACGATACCATTACGCTGAACATTTGCGGGTTGATAGTCTAAATCCCCAGTCACTCCCGTATCCGAAATTGGGATTAGCGCGCCATTACCTTCACTTCTCCATACTCGGCCATTCACAATGCAATAGGTGACGCGGCCATTAGGATTGTAAATATAATGTCGATTTGAAACCGAATTACCCACAAGGTTTACAGACTCATTAGCAAGCAAGAAAGTATTATTGGTTGCAGTTACAGTAGCTAAGGGGAAAATATTATTGGTCGGCGCCGCCTCTGTAGGGTATATCACTAAAGATAATGGGGTTAGCGCAGCTGTCGTCAGTGTATTATCAGCCGTAACAAATTGAATATCATCGCCCGACACCGCATAAATCCCAGAGGTAACGATAGGGAAAAATGAAACACAGCGAGCTCCCGGGACGACAGCATTCTGATTGAACATATTCGGTACAGCATGACGCACTTCACGAGTGATTTTTTCCAAGACAAACTTGGCTTGAGTTTGTAAACGCTGCCTATCTACGGTGTCCGCATAGCCACGCGCACCCAATTCAACAAACCCAGCAATGCCTACAACTAAAATGCTACCAACAATCATGGTGATAATCATTTCAATAAGAGTGAAACCTTGCCTTCTCATTAGTAATTCCCTCGATAGGCATCCAGCACGATAGGAGGATAATTTGAGGCCGAGATCGTTAGGTTGATTCTTTTCAGTTGATCGACCATTTGGTACGTCACATCAACATCTAGGCGGTAGTTTCTGTAGGTTGTTGCGCCATTTTCATCCAGTAATAGATTAAGGTCTCGACACCCGTTAGTTGCACCGGGTTCCCAACACCCATCATAGTCATCGACATCATTGTATAGAGCAATGTCAGCCTCTTCTGGGCCAAAGTTAGCCTCAGCAGTGCAATTCACACCAGACGCCCCCTCACCGCATCTAAATTCCCCACCATCAAAATCACTATTCTCGTCGAACCCTCGAGCAAGAATCATCGACATCACGCTTTGCCCTAGCGCGGCTGAACGAGTCTGATAATGAGGATCACCAGATCGACTAACCTGAGGCGCTAAAAAGTTTATGATGGTCATCATCGCGAGCCCCATAACCACAATCACAATCACACTTTCAATTAATGTAAAACCACGTTCTTTTACAGGTGATTTATGAATACTATTCATGAGCACACCCCATTTTCGACATAACCTTGCGCGTTAATTTCCACACGGCAGGTATTCACATTTGAAGTAATCGTAATCACCACACCAGCTGCAACGTTAACGACAACGCCTGCAGGTGTTTCACCTGTTGTAGGGTTACCTAATAAATCAAAGTTAACTAGAGATAGAGGAATAGCGGGAGTGGTATCAGATGCAGCCGTTAAGTTAACTCCGTTGAGCATAACCCAATCACTCCGCGCTTGGCTTCGCGCGGTACAGCTCACTTCCGAGCCGATACAATTCCCAACGATAGCGAGAATAAAATTGCTCTCTCCAACGACGGCCCCAAGGTCCACATTGGACTGCATACGATTCACTTGAACTTGGCGGACAACAGAAGTTACTTGCTCTTGAGCTGCAAAGGCAGAAAAGCTATCCCTTCCAGAAAGACGGCTAGCAGCGTAGGCAGAGACAATCGCGATCAACAAGATCACAATGATTAACTCGACTAAAGTAAAACCTTGTTGCTGAAATCCGATGTTTCTGTATGTTCTATTGAATTGATTCACCGAAATCCAATCCGCTAAATATTTGATAGTTTGAAGATTAAGTGTAACTCAGGGAAAGGAAGTTGTCTTTGTCGCTTACCTGAATTTCAGATAGAAAAAAGACCAGCAATGCTGGCCTTGATATCCTCTAATAATACTATTAACAGCCATCCGCACCAGTAGTGACAACATCAACAAATGCTGGTGTTGTGGCATTGGCAGCTTCAACATAAATGACAAAACAGCCATTGTTATTCGCAGGTGTAGTTGCATCGTATACAAAACCATTGTTCGCTTGTACTGGGTCAGTCCCCGCAAATGAATAAGCGACAGCGTCTGGAACAACGCCAGTTTCCGTCACATTCACTACAACCCAATCGGTACCAGGTAAACCAACTACAGCAGTTTCAATACCAGCCGGAACACCTGCGATATCAGCAGAAGTTGGATAACCAAAGTTAATAGCCACACCATCTGTTGTTTGTGGCGTTGTTGCCAGAGCTGTTTTAGGTTGACCTTCACGACCATCTACTGCTGCACGGCCATAAACGATACCCGTCGCACCTGCCATTGCGCCACGCAGGCCTTGCATAGATGATGTACGGGCATCACCTTGTAAGTTAAGAAAACGAGGTGCTGCAGTAACTGCAAGAATACCTAGAATAACAATTACCACCACTAGTTCTATTAGGGTGAAACCGCTTTGTTTTTTCATAGTCTTTTCTCTCTATGTATATTTAAACGCAGGTTTACTGCAGTGTTACGGTCACACGACCAGTTCTAATCTCGTAAACGAATTGATGCTGAGTACCGCCTTCCAATTGAATGTAAGTGCAGTAGTCATTGCTATTATCCGCTTGCGCTGAATATTTGTAATTCGAACCATTAGCCACATCGGTTAATGTTCCAACTTTTGGTGGGTTCTGAAGAAGGTTTTCCATTAAATCGACACACGAAACATCAGTCACATCATTAGACGGAGCTGAAGCTGAATTTGTGTTTATAGACCATGGGTAGCCGTCTCTAAAATTAGTACTTCCATTGCTACTTGTTGATCTGGTTAGCCAAAAATCAACACCATCGTAATTTACAGTATTGTATGTTTCAACACCAATTTTTTCTGATGGACGAGCTTCTGCTTCCCATTGCGCTCTTGCTGAAAGTACGCCTGTCGCAAAACCACCCGCGACACCTTCAATACTGGCTTTCTTGGCTTCGTCTGTCACATCCAAGAAACGAGGTAAAGCTGCAACAGCTAATAAACCCACAACAACAATCACTATGACTAACTCAACTAGGGAGAAACCCTTTTGATTTTTAAGCACTTTCTACCTACTCATCTAATTGCTAATGCGCATTATACATTTGACCATGCATAAAACCATAAAAACAGCGCCAATACGTTCACAAGGCCAATATATTGACTTTGACACTAAATCTTTCTTTTTTGAGTAATATATCTATCTGATACTTATCACTATAATGATAACGGCAATGAAAATGAATGTTATCACTTTTGTCTTCAATGTTTGGAGAGCTGAGACCTAAAATACGCCCCTTAGGATATAATTGCTCCAACCAATAACCGCAATTTCGAGCCGAGTCTTGAATTGGCATAACCCACCCCGTTCTGCTGTAAGTCTTTGGCGGTTTCGCATCATTCTTTTGCTCCACACCAGATAACAAATACTGCTGTTTGAACAAATTCGCTTGCTCAAGAATTCGCTTGCTCGCAACGATTAATGCCGTGTTCGTTGCTTCTTCTTCTACTGTTTTCCATACAGAAAGCAATCCCATAACGAGAAAAAGAATAACCGCAACCCAAATAACAAAACGTGAGCGCTGTAGGTTATTCAGCATCCCCTAACCTTTGATTGCATCCAGCATTCCCCACATTGGCAAGAAAATACCCAGAGCTAAAACCAGCACCATTCCCGCAACGATCGTCAACAGAATAGGTTCAATTCTAGCGGTTAACGTTTTTAGATCGTAATCAACCTCTCGGTCGTAAAAATCCGCAACTTCAAGCAGCAACTCATCAATACGACCCGTTTCTTCACCCACAGAAATCATTTGTATCACGAGTGGTGTGAAAATCTCGCTGTTAATCGCGGTAGAAGAAACGGTACTTCCCGCTTCTATTGCCGATTTCATACCTTGAACACGAAGTTCTAAAAAACGATTGTCCAAAGCTTCAGCCGATAGCGATAACGATTGGTTAAGCGGTACACCTGCTTTTAGCATCAAAGCAAAAGTACGTGAGAAGCGCGACAATAGAGCTCGATTGACCACCCCACCAATCACTGGCATTTTTAAGCGCAGCCGATCCCACTTTTCCCACCCTTTATCTGTCTTAACCCATGCTTTAAAAGCAAAAACAAGACCAAAGATTAATCCAAGCATTACCCCCCAGTAATTAACAAAGAACTCAGACATCCCCATTAAAATACGAGTTGGAAGTGGTAAGTCGACCCCAAAACGCGCGAACATACTCGAAAACTGAGGAATCACGAATATATTCAAGACAAACATAGCGATTGTAATAAAAGTAATCACGAACGTTGGGTAACGCATTGCCGTTTTGATTCGCTTTCGAGTTTCAACCTCTTGTTCGTAGTATCCAGCCAGTTGTAACAATGCCTGATCTAAACGACCTGTATTCTCACCAACACTGATCATCGATACAAACAATGAACTAAATACCTTAGGGTGCATTTGCATCGATGCCGCTAATCCACGACCATTTGTAAGTTCAGCGACCACTTCTTCAAGTGCTACTTTCAGTTGCTTATTTTCACAATGTTGAGTTAACCCTTTCATCGATCTTAATAGCGGAACGCCCGCCTTAGTTAAACTATACAACTGTCGGCAAAACAGAACCAACACCTCTAAAGGCACATTCGGGGAGAACAGACTGGATACATCCATATCCAGGATTGAACCGCCACTTTTTCCAAGTTTAATCGAAGTTGGAATGATCCCTTTACTCATTAAACTGTCAGCAGCAAGATCTTCGTTACTTGCATCCAACTGGCCTGTCACTTGACTGCCATCAGAACTGCGACCTACATAACGATAAGTTGGCATTTCACTCTACCCCTACAGATAAATTGGATCAGTGGCACCAGAAGCATCGCCTTCGCCAAGGTTCATTACCTCATCGAAGCTCACAACACCCTGCATGGCCAATTCCATCGCAGAAGCTAACAGCGGTTTGTAGTTTTCAGACTGCCTTGCCGTTTGAGCAAAACCAACGGCATCATTGGCTCTAAGCGCATCCATCATAGGCTGATCGAGCTCCAACATTTCAAACACACCAACACGACCACTGTAGCCTGTCAAATTACAATTTTGACAACCACGCCCTTTTATAAATGGCGTACCTAACTGGTTTGGGAAACGAACACTCAACCATTGCTTACGCGCTTCATCCAGCTCATCATCAACCTTGCAATCAGTACATACCTTACGAACTAACCGCTGTGCGACCACGGCTCGAACAGCACTTGCTACCAGATAACCCGGAGCCCCCATGTCCATCATACGCAATGCACTGTCTACTGCATCGTTGGTATGCAGAGTACTTAACACTAAGTGACCGGTAAGTGCCGCTCTCAAACCAATTTCAACGGTTTCATGATCTCGCATCTCACCAATAAGAATGATATCCGGGTCCTGACGTAGGAATGTTCTCAAAATCGTTGAGAAATTGAGGTTAATCTTAGGGTTTACCTGAACCTGATTCACACGAGGAAGACGGTATTCTACAGGGTCTTCAGCGGTAATGATCTTTTTACCCGGTTCGTTTAATTCACTTAACGCACCGTATAGAGTGGTTGTTTTACCTGAGCCCGTAGGCCCGGTAACGAGGATCATGCCATGTGGGCGGCGTAATTGATGACGAAGACGAACGAGCAAATCACTCGGAATGCCTGACAACTCCAATTTACGTAGGCCAGCAGATTGATTAAGCAAACGCATAACCACTGACTCACCGTGCTGTACTGGCATAGTCGACATACGAATATCGACCGATTGACCTTTAACGCGAATATTAAAGCGACCATCTTGAGGCAGTCGTTTCTCTGAAATGTCGAGGTTAGCCATCAGCTTCAAACGCAAAACCAGTGCAGAAGCAATATTCACTTCATTCAACAACGTTTCATGCAGGACACCATCAATACGCTGACGTAAACGTAATACGTTTGAATCTGGTTCAATATGAATATCAGACGCACCAACTTGAATAGCATCTTCAAACAGCGAGTTTACTAGCTTAACGACCGTAACTTCGTCGCTGTCTTCTTCAGCGATATCAAAGTCAAAGGCTTCATTAACTTTATGCTCAGCATGAAGCTGCTCAGCAAATGAGGCAATCTCTTTGGTTCTTCGGTAATAACGGTCGAAACCATCAACTAATTGTCTCTCTTGTGCGACGACAAATTCGAGTGCGTAGTCGCCTAGTTGACTCAGCAAAGATTCTTGGGCAAACAGATCGGCAGGATCACTCATTGCAACACGTAATGTGTCACCTTGACGCCCAATGACCAAAGCACGAAGGCGGCGAGCATGAACCTCAGGTAAAAGCTGCACAGCTTCGACGTCAACATTAGCTCGGCTAATATCAATAAGAGGAATAGCAAGCTGTTGCGACAAGAAACTGAGCATTTGCTGCTCTGATAAAAAGCCAAGCTCGATCAGTGCATCACCAAGCTTGCGGCCTGTCCTTTTTTGAGCGGCCAGAGCTTGTTCAACTTGATCTTCAGTAATGATGCCCTCTTCTACGAGCAAATCACCGAGCCTTTTTCTTAATCTAATTTGCATCGCCACTCTCCTCTAAAGCATTGAGTATTTTTAAACGATCACGTACAAAGCCTTGCGACTGAGATGAGATCCCAACTCTAACCAACGCTCCTTGGTATGATTGCTTTGCAGCCGTGAAATCGAGTTGACGCTCTTGTTGAATCGCTAAACCTAACCACCAGCGAGCATTATCTGAATCGACCTCAGTCAATTTTTGGTAGCTCTCTAGCGCAATATCTTCTTGCTGAGACTTTTGACTTAATGCAGCGCGCATTGCTAAGTAGTCTTGAGTTGGACTAGGTGGTAAGTGTATTAATGGGCTCAAAGCAGCTTCCGCTTGATTGGCTTTCACAAGTAGCTTCGATAAACCTAGGCGCAGTTTTTCACTGTTGATATTGAGTTTGATACCCGACTGAAATAACTCATACGCTTTGCGAGTATCACCTTTACCAAAATAGAGAATTGCTAGTTTCTGACGGACATCTTCATTTCTTGGATCATAACGAAGCGCTTCGTTATAACCTTTCAACGCACCAGAAAGGTCATTGGCATCAAGAGCTTTCTGAGCTCGGCCTTGAGCATTAATAGAAAGTTGTTCAGGCGTTAATTCTACCTGCTCAATCAACATTCCATTACTTTCTAAATCGCCAGACGTTTCAGGTTGATTTGATACTGGTGTGGGATCTTTTTTAGCCACGCTAGCAACAAGCATTGGCTTTGCTACTTTTGCTTTAGGTGTGCTTTGAGATTTAGGTATAGCTTGAGATTCAGGGTTTACTTTAGGCTTTGTAACTGACTGAGTTGATGCAGCAATGACTGAATCCGATTTAGATTGAGTACTTTTTAGTATTACCGTGTTGTGAGCCGAAATGTTCGCTGAATCTAGCGTCACTAACTTCTTAGTCGGCGAGGACACAGGTTGAGTAATGGCCGCTTCAGGACTACCCTCTGAATTGCCTTCTGAAGTATCAATAACGGAAACTTGTATATCTCGAGTTGATATTGAGTTATCGACAGCAGGGCCTTGTGATATAGCCCAGCCCCCCATGGCCAAGCTAAGAGTAAAACCTGCGACCACCCAAACCAATGGAGAGCGTGTTTTTACTTTAGGTACCACCGCAGCTTCAATCGATGCTGTTGACTCTTTTTTTGCCAATTCAGACAAGGCGTTATTAATGACGCTCATAATTAGTTCCAACCCCACAGCATTGGCGTTTTAAATTTAGGTTTACACACATCGTATGTTTCATGCATTGCAGCAAAGAGATGTTGGTTTTCTATATTTTTCTTATCTTCACTAAAAGCAAGCAACAAAGCTTTATGACACAACTGGTTAATCAACCTTGGGATCCCCAAAGAAGAGCGCCAGATCGCTTTTTTATGGCTCAGGCTAAAGGGAGCATATTTGCCACCAGATTTAGCGATCCGGTTGTCAATGTAAGCCACTGTTTCATCGAGAGTCAGTGGCCTCAGTGTCGAACTAAATGTGATTCTTTGACGAAATTGCCTTAGATGATAAGCCTCTAATCGAGCATCCAATTCCGGCTGCCCTAATAGAACAATTTGCAGCAGTTTTTTATCTTCAGTTTCAAGGTTACCAAACAACCTTAAGGTCTCTAGAGCTTCATCTGACAAAGCCTGAGCCTCATCAAGAATCGCAACCACTCGTAAGCCTGAGTTATGCAATTCAATAAGTTTATGTTGAATGTTATCCACTAAGGTGGCTTCATTATCGGTAATCAAACCAAGCTCTTTAGCCACGGCTTGTCGTAAGTCAGCCCCAGATAGCACTGGGTTAGGCAGGTAGATTAAAGCAGTACAATCATTGAGATGATTGACCAACATTCGGCACACCATGGTTTTGCCTGTGCCGACCTCCCCTGTAACCTTAACTACCCCCTCGCCCATTTCTAACGCCGAAATGACCGTTTGAATTGCCTCAAAATGAGGTGCTAAACCATAAAAAAAATCGGTATTCGGCGTTAAGGTAAATGGTAACTGTTCAAAATCAAAATGAACTTGATACATAAGACGACCTAGCTTAGTAATTCACTACCAATCTGCATTGATAAAGTGAGTGGTTACTATTCATCAGGGAACCATTCTTGTAAAAGATCTCGAGAACGCTCCATTTCTGATTGCCAAGTATTTACACCTACAACCGTTGGCTTTAATAGAATAACAAGTTCAGTTTTTTGAGTTAGTTGACTGGTATTACGGAACAAATGACCGAGTGCCGGGATATCACCAAGAAATGGAACTTTTGAAGTCATGTCACTGGTGTTTGATTTCATCAATCCGCCAATAACAACCACATCACCATCTTGCGCTCGAATCACGGAGTCAGATTCACGAATAGAGCTTTTAGCCAACGGCAGCGTCACAACACCAGTTGTTGAGCCAAGATTAAGCTCTTTCACTTCCTCTTCCACCTCAATCACTGCGGGGTGAACATGCAGGAACACATTTCCTTTATCATCGATCTGCGGCGTCACATCCAAAGAAATACCGGAGAAGAACGGGGTTAGCTCAACTTCAGGGGCAACATTCGCGTTATCACCACTACCGACCGAACTTGATAAATTCGTCACGAAATATTTATCTATACCCACTTTTATAACCGCTTTCTGGTTATTAGCTGCTGTCACTCTTGGGCTAGATAACACATTCAAGTCACCCTGTGTATCCATAAAACTCAATACAGCTTCAAAGCTACCACCAGAAACAACGAGGTTAGATTGACCACCTAAAGCGGTACCGATTGGGTCCATGCCTGGTAGTTTGCCTGGGATGATCGTACCAGCTGCATTTTTAACGATAGAACCCATACCTAGCGTGTAGTTAGTACCGTTCGACGAAAACATCTTGGTCCAGTTAATGCCTTGTTGATAGCCGTCACTAAGTGTCACTTCCATGATTTTGGCTTCCAAGATAACTTGGCGCTGCAGACGTTTCTGAGAAATACCAAGGAACTCACGAACCTCTCGGATTTCATCGGGGTAAGCACGTACCGTAATCACACTCGCTTGTGGCGTAACCACAACGCTTTGCCCATCACCAGAACCAATTAAGTGAGCGACTGCCGCTTCAAGCTGCGGCCAAAAATCACTTTCAGATATCGTTTCAATCTCCGTACCACCGTTAGATGTGGAGCTAGACGAATTGGAGTTCGAGTTTGATGGGTTTGAATTCGAGCTAGACGAATTAGAATTCGAGTTAGATGAGTTCGAGTTAGAGTCTGAAGTGGAAATTGTTCCAGTAGTAATCGTCGTTAAAGAACGACCAGAACGCTTTACTTGCAAGTAATCCACTGGAATCGTGACTGTGCGCAAACCGGCCGGATAAATTTGAATCACTTTGCCACGTTTTTCAATATCGTAACCATACATATCCTGAGCAACAGCCAGAACTTCATCTAAGGTCACGTCTGTTAGATTTAGAGTAAGTTTTCCAGCAACGCTTGGATGAATCGCGGCACTGTACTCTGTACCTTTCACTAGGCTTGCAAAAAAGGTTCTCGCTTCAACGCCTTTTGCTTGAATACGAAAGCGCTTGACGGTTTCCACATTCGGAGACATAGAGTCCGAACTTAGCTGAGGCATAAGGTCATCTTGTACCGACGAAGGTAAGTTATGAAGTGCTTTGCTATTCGCTTCATTAATAGATTCGTTTAAAGACTCTTTTATCTCAACAGGGTCTCTATGCCCCATCGAACAGCCGACTAAAGATGACACTAGAATTGCTACTACAAGTTTACGCATGTCTTCACTCTAACCTTAATTATTCTTAACATCTAAAGAGAACATCTCTAATTTCCACTGCTTAGAGCTTCTCTGCAGAGTGACGTACTCTGGATCAATGTTCTTAACTCGGTACCCTCTGATCGTTTCTCCTTGTTCGAGAATCTGACCATTCATAATCGCATAACAAGGTGTATCGCCCTTGCAAACAATGCTCTCTAGAGACGGTAAACGATATTGAACTGGCGCCTTTTTAGCTGATGCTGATTTCTGCAGGGGCGAAAGCCAACCTAATGGCGCAGTTGGGTCTTGTTCTGCCCATACCACTGAACTACCAAACAGCAAAGATAACACTAGAGTTCTAACCACCGATAAACTCCTGTCTGGTACCTAGGGTGTAAACCTCGAACACAAGTCGAGCTTTGGGATATTCTTCTACTGAATACTCAAACGTGCGCCAATAATAGCTCACAGGAAGTGACTCAAGTGCTTGAAGATAAATTGAAATATCGAAGTAGCCACCCGTCAACTCCATTCTAACAGGATGGAGAAAGTACTTTGAATTGTCACTGTTCTCTTGATTGTCCGAAATAGCTTCTGGTTGTAACGATTCTAAAGACTCAAGCTTCAGTCCATTACCTGCATTAAGAACGCTCTCTAATAACTGCGCCATTTGAGAAGGCGTAACCAACCTATCAACGATTTCAGCGAGCTCAAATGATAGCTCTTGGCTCTCAACCAATAGTTTTTTTAACTCAAGATCAATTTCTTTATCTGGGTCTTTGTTCAACTTGGCTTGTAGAACAAGTAATTCACCTTGTTGTTTCTGATTTGACTGCGTAAGGCTCATCGACTTCACATTCTTTTCTTGTAAATCAAGATATGCAGGTTCAATCAATAAGGTAAATACAAGCATGGATAAGCCCACTAGACCACACACGAAAAGTAGCCATTTCTCTCTCAGGCTTAATGCAAGGAACTTATCGCTAAGCTGGTTCCACAGTTGCATTATTCACCCTCCCTATGAGTACTTAACTCAAACGTCACCACATCTTGCTCATTACGACCTATCTTTATCTTTTCAAAGGTGCGCCCGACTAAATTAAGTTCATTTTTAAACTGACCAATCCAGTTTGGAACAACATTAGCGTCACGAGCCAAACCGCGAAGCTCTAAGGTCTCGTGAGTCATGTAGATATGCGAAAGCGAAATATCATTTCGGCCTAATTTAGCGAAGGAATTCATAACACCAGAATACCCGACTTGCTGGGATTCATCGTATTGACCGACCGCCTTCAAAGCCTCTTTATTCGCTTGTATCTCACTAGTGAGACGAGCAACCGCAGCTACTTTCACTGGAGACGGTTTATGTTGAACCAACTTACTATTTAATTGGTTAACTTCTTGATTAAGCTGATTCAAGTCATATTGTAAAGCTGCTAGCTCTTCATCCAAACTCGATGCTTGATACTGCATTACACAATAACTGCCAAGCAACAAGGTACACACAAGCCCCCAAACCATAACCACATTCACTAGAGTGAAATACTCTTTTTTAGGCTTAAGGTGCTCAGGGTAGAGATTAACGTTAAAAATATTCTTTTCAGCCGCGAGCGTAACTAACCATTTCTCTGAATTTTCGCGTTCACCTTCAACAAGCAAAGAAACAGTCGAACTCAATGTGCTATTTAACACACTCTGCAATTCAGCTTCATCTTCCTCATCACAGCATATTTTTAATTGATGAAGTTGGGTGCCTTTAATTTGAGAAGAAAGGTAATCAATCGATCGTTGGAGTTCTAAAGCTAGACCATCCAACTGTAATGCACTTGATGCGGTACCAGTTAAGGGGGGGACAACACTGCGGATTGTTCTTTGGAAGCAAACCGTGTTTTCAACAAATGCACCAAGCTTAAAATGTGAGTTGGGGCTGCGTTGTAAAAGAATGAAATTAGAGAGCTCACCAGCACTGTAGCCCCAGACTTCATCTTCGGGTGCAATACCTTTAAGATCAACTTGTGCTGCATTAGTAATGCTTACAAGCTTGTCCAATAGCTTTTTAGGCAAAACATACACTTGTAGCTTATTCGAGGTCGGTAGTGCTACCGCACTCGCTGTAATCTCAGTCACCCTTTCAGAGATCAGATCTTTCAATAGAAAAGGCAATGCCACCGACCATTCACTCTGTGGAATGTCCGGTTTATCAATTTGATAAGTTTGGTAGTAGTTCGCACAAACAATTAGCTGAAGGCTATCACTAGTAAGCGACTCACTGCTCAACAATTTTTTCAGCGCACTTTCCCAATCACCGTTAGCCACAGGAAAACTGGTGACTTGAGGTTCTGACTCAGCCGATGAAATATAAACGGTATCATTGCCCAAAAGGACAACTTGAGAACTACCGTTATTATTCGTTGGCTTTATGTTGTCTAAAATCGCTTTAAAATTCATGCTTAACTATTACTCTTACGCCATCGATTTCTTCGACCGACTTTTACAACGGATTCAGCTTTCACTGTCTTTTCCCCTTGAGTAGGCAAGGGAATTATTTGTTGTTCTTCGTCGAAATATCTCCCTTGATAACCGTTAATGCCTAACTCTATCAAGGTATTCTTTTCTTGCTTTGTCTCAACTCCGACCGCGATCACTTCAGTTGGAGAATCACCGCATGCTCCAATCAGACTTCGAACAAACAGTTGGTTTTCATGCCTTTGATCGATTTTCTTTACCAAACTTCGATGAAGCTTAATATAGTCAACCTTCAAATCCTTGATATAATGAGTGCTAACAATGGTTCGCCCAGCTTGGCCAACCACCACTTTACACCCTAACCCTCGTAACATCTTCGCCACTGGTCGCATATAATCAAGGTGAGTAATTAGATGGCCTTCTGAAAACTCAAAAGCAAGCTGAGAACGATGCTGAGCAGAGAGCTGTAACAACTCACTTCTGAACCATTTAAAATGTGATTTATTTGCAAACGGAGTGACACTCAAGTTCACCGAATAATTGACAGGCTGTGTTGATACTTTCAGCGACTTAAACAAAACCGTCAAAACCGATTGATCCATTTGAGCTTGATAACCGACTTGTTCTACCGCAGACATAAAACGAGAAGATTTCAATAGACCTTTGTCTGGATCTTGAATTCTAATAAATATTTCTTTATGCAATTCATTAACTTGACCGGAATCCGGCATAAGATAACACCGCTGAGCAAAGATTACTAAATTTTCAGGTAGTAGGGCTTTATCAAGTAATGTTCTCCAGCGAACACTGCCTCTGTCTATCTCACTTTTATTTTCTTTTGGGTAACGGCTCCAGTTATTAATGCGCTCTAACTGAGCGCTCTTTAACGCTGTTTCCGTTTCATCCATGATTTGGCTATGGCGTTCACCTTCGACATACATTGTCACGCCAATATGGCACCAGTTATCTGACTCCAAAGGCTCCGGCGGAGTCAATTTATCTAATTGCCTTAAACATTGAGCAGCCAACGTCGCAATATCCTTTGTTCCTTGATGCGGAATAAACACGGCAAAGTCTGCTTCGTAATAGCGAGAAAAAATGACATCGGGATAACGCTGAACAATATTCGACAATACTTCACCAACTTCAATAATAAATCCGTCGGTGAGCTGCTTGTCATTGGAATCTCGAACTTGTTCCCACTCGTCGATACGTATCAGTAAAACGCCTCCACGAGCGCCACTTTCATGCAGTACAGATTCAAGTTTGTTATCAAATAGTACTCGGTTGGCTGTACCAGTGAGCTTATCTAGAAAAGTATGGGTGCGGATAAAAGTATCAAAGCGACTTCGCTCTTGGCGTGCATCTTTCAACTCTTCAATCAGTACATCAAGCGCTTCACTTGCCGTATATGGCCATTCTCGCTCGTCCCCTTTTGAATGAGCCTCTACCTGCCCAGCAAGGATCATTCTCCCTCGCTCTTCCAAAATCTCTGAGCCCATTAACTGTTCTTTTAACCAACGAACACCACGAGCCAAACAAAAAAGGATCAATGCCACCGCCAAAGTAATCGACCACATAGCTTCAATCGAGTAGTTGTAACCAATATAAGGGGGGAGTGCTTTAAATTCGATTTGATAGCCTTCATTTCGATCTAAAATGAAGCTTCTTTCATAGAGACGGTTTGGATCAATTTGTGGGGAGGTATCTTTAAATCGGTAAACGATACCGGTTTTGTTTGAAAGCTTCATCTCAACGATATTGCTTGCCTGCAACATCTTCGGCATCCAACGTTGCATTGAATACGCAGCATCTGGATCTTCCATCTCTTTATCTACGACGTCAACAATGCCAACCAAATAATGATCTAAATATTCCTGTCCTATACGCTTAAAGGAGAGTGTGCCACCAATAAAAAGGATGAACATCGCACTGATCACTATCACGGTGACAAATGCGACCAATCGAGTGCTCAATTTTAGTGTCGGGGTATATCTCATGAATAACGAAATCCTTTTCAACTCACATTATACCGTATTGCTACTTATACTATAAATTGACGTTGTAAATAAAGCGTTAAGAATTGTAGGTAACAAAAAGCCGCGATGAACGCGGCTTCTTCCAATTTAATACTGCTTTTATAATATATTAAAAACAGTGCTTAAAATGGGATGTCATCATCAAAATCCATCGGCGGCTCATTATATTGAGGTTGAGCCTGCTGAGGAGCTTGTTGAGGTGCTTTCGGCTGCTGTTGAGCTGGCGCACTGTATTGTTGCTGCTGTTGTTGTGGCTGCTGTGGTTGCCCCCAACTACCTTGCTGTTGGTTGTTACCCATACCACCTTGGGCAGGAGCACCGCCTTGAGCACGACCGCCAAGCATTTGCATTACACCGTTGAAGCCTTGAACAACGACTTCTGTTGTGTAGCGATCTTGACCGCTTTGATCTTGCCATTTACGCGTTTGAAGTTGACCTTCAATGTAAACTTGGGAACCTTTACGTAGGTACTCACCAGCAACTTCCGCCAGCTTGCCAAACAGAGCAACACGGTGCCATTCTGTTTTTTCGCGCTGTTCGCCAGTTGCTTTGTCACGCCATGACTCTGACGTTGCAATGGTAATGTTCGCTACTGCACCGCCATTTGGCATGTAACGAATTTCAGGGTCATTACCTAGGTTACCCACTAATATAACTTTGTTAACTCCACGGCTAGCCATGATTTGCTCCGTCTAAATTCATAGTCTCAGAAAATTTTAGCGCACAAGAATAGCATGCTTTTCTGCAGTGATAAATCGCATTCCTATTCTCTCCTCACGACAAAGATTAAAAACGTAACAAATCATGATATTCAGAGCGATGTTGCTTTTTCCTCCACTTACAAACCACTCATTTACTTTGAGAGTTGATATTCAACGCAAGTCACATAAAAGGTGCTAGAGAAGTAAAAATGTGCATGACAACGTGAAATCTCATTAAATATAAACAGGACGTTTCAATGAGAAAATCTCGATACGCTCGCACTTTACACTTTCTGTGCATCGATCCGAGTGACACTTACCTACACGTAAAAGAAATCGAAAAACACTTATCCATTATTCTCTACAAAATGACAC
>NZ_JBFRLX010000070.1:0-45556 GCF_041470165.1 Vibrio sp. 10N.286.46.A8 | reverse complement strand
CTGGTGTTGACGTCACTGGTGTTGACGTCACTGGTACTGTCACCGCTGGTGTTGAAGGCGATGGGTTAGGAGTTGATGCTCCTCCATCGCCGCCTCCGCCACCACACCCTACCAACGTTAGTGATGCGATTAGTAATGGAATACGTATTGACTGCGACTGAGCCGTATTTTTCTTAAGTGCAGCATTCGACAGACTAGATAAGATAGCATTGTTAAAGTTCCGGCGACCGTTTGTTACTGTCTGTTTAATTGGCATATTCATAATCATTCTCCTAAGGCAAGTAACATTGGTCAGCGGCAGGTGTTTGGAACCAATCGGTGGATTGAGTACCGCCGGATTCAGCAAAGTTCGCAAAGTTTGGATAGGCGGTGACGATATCTACATATTCCAGTGGCCATTGCCATTCCGTGTCTGAAGTAATCAGCAGTGCCCAAGGGTGGTTGTCTGCGGTTTTGAAATATTTGCCTGTTGATGGATTACTGTCATCAACGCCTAGTCCTGTTTCAAAGAGATTAGCGGTATCAAATGCCTCGGTTGGAGCTTGGTCTGGCAAATGCACCTCCCAGCTGCGCCCTGGATGTAGAGGTAGGTTTTCACCATGATAATACCCAGGCGTTGCGAAGATGAACGGGTCGTAAGGCATGTCAGTCCAACTGTCAGTACTCACTCCATCGCCAGCTAAAGTAATCCCGATTTGGAAAGCGAATTGCTCATCTTCTTTACAAGAGCTGATGGTGCGGTAGAAGGTACAACTAGTACTGATTTTCTCTGTAAGGTCGTTAGCAATAACAAAGATTGCCTCGCTACGTCCTTGCTCCAAGTCTAAATCAGTGAACACACCATTGTGCTTCATGTAAGAACTTCCGCTACTCACTAAGCTTGGGTCTAGATTAGGAAGTCGAACCGCAAAACCATTTCTGTACGAAGCACCTACTGCAGCAAGACGTCCATCGATGGTGGATTTAACCACTTTTCCGTCTTTTAAGATCTCTGTGATGCGATACATAATCACAGCATCATTCATGTCGTAATCAGCTTTATAAGGCCAGTTATCTTCATACGCCAAGGTTGCGTAACCAGAAGCACTTGGGAAGTAACGGGCTGTAGCGCCGTCGTTAAGAACATCAACTTGAATATCAACTACCTCACCAGATGTCGAACCACCAAAGTAGCTCAGGTTGGTTTGTTGGCTGAATCTGAAGCGAGCCCAAGTAGTCCCCGTTAGTGCGTTGATATCGACATTTAGGAACAGATCGTTTTCACCAGCATCCAGTTGGTAGTCGGTAAATACTTGCTCGTTAGCACCATCGAAGCTGCCATCTTGGTTCCAGTCAATCCACGCCGAAAGGTAACCGGTTGTTGAAGCTTCAATCACCACTTTTGAATCAAGCCCGGCTTCAAGCGCCGTAACAAAACCGATACCACCGTTTGCCCACTCGTCATCAATGCCAACACTTTCATCCGATTGTGGAGTTACGTAGCCATCAAGGTCGGCATCGGGTGCATCAGTGCCTAACCAAGTCACACCATCAAGTTCATGTCGAGGACCATTGCTGGCGAGTAGGGTTAGGTAGCTGTCTGGCGCATCACCAAAGTCGATGTTGGAATCTTCATCCACAACTGGCGCATTCGCACAACGAGCGCCATCATTTTGATTAGAAGAAGGCCCATTCGATACAAATTCAACGGCTGGAACAATTCCTGCTGCGATATTGCTCGCGTTGTCTGGAGACAGATTGATACGGTAGATTTTCCCGTCTTGATTTCGAGATACGTAGTAATAGCCGTTTACATCAAAATAACCCGCTCCGAATGTACCTAACTCACCAGTATCACCGATGTAAGTTTCGGCACCGGTTGTAGGATTGAAGCTGTATAAGCCTCCGGAGTTATTATCGATACCATATAAAGAACCATCACTTGGGTGGAAAGCGAAATCAGTCAGTTTTACGGTTGCCGGGCTACCAGCTATTTTGTTAACTGTAACAGTTGCGTTTGGGTCGGCGTCTAACGGCGATAGATCAACGGTGAACAAGCCTTTTCCTGTACGGTAAAGGTAATACACATGGTCATAGACATCGCCGACATAGAAAGTGTGATCGGTTGGTAATCCACTGGTATTGATCACTTCTGCTTGGAAATCCTGTCCAAGGCGCACCAAGCGTTTGTTGGTAGTGTCATAGCCATAAATATATCTGTCTTGAAAGTCGAAACCAACACCATTGATATTGGCGTTCATGCCCGTATCGTCTTCTAACAGGGTGGTTGAGCCTGTCACTAGGTTCACGCCCCAAACTTGTACGGGTGTCGATTGGAATAGGTAAGCCTGGCTCGGACAGGTATCGAATGGCGCTGCGTTGGCGACCAAAGGCGCACTTAATAGCAAACTTAACGTTGTAATTCTCATATCTACATCCTTGTCATAGAAGGTCTAGATACTTTTACAAGTTACGTGCCACTTTTAAGTTGTTGATTTTTATTGTTTATATTCTAAATTACTGAGATGTGCAATATATTCTCAAAATGAGAATTCAAATGAAACTAATCTTTTATAGATCATTTCAAATTGATAAATCGATTTGAGAAGCTGATGTTGAGACCTAAAAAAGCCCTGACTTTTAGTCAAGGCTTAGGTTGTCGATTAGGGGGGGGATATGCTTAGTCTATCCGCACACCGAGCAATTAGGCATCTTCATTAAATTCATTTCACGCCAGCTGTGAGACATGGCATCGAGAATTAAAAGTTTGCCTTGCTTTGGTTGTCCAAACTTAGCAATAACTTTGATAGCTTCCAAAGCCTGAGCTGCGCCCACCATGCCAACTACCGGTGCCATCACACCGGCTTCAACACAGCTTAGTGCAGCGTTGCCGAATAGAGCACTCAAGCACTGATAACACGGCGCGTCGGCGTCTTGATAAGTGAATACGCTAATCTGACCTTCCATGCGAATCGCAGCACCTGAAACTAATGGCGTTTTCGATGCGTAGCACAAGCGGTTCAACTGATTACGTGTTTCTACGTTGTCACTTGCGTCGAGAACAAGCGAGTGAGTTTCAATCAACTTGCCAAGAGCTTGGTCATCAAGCCTGTGGTCGACAGTTTCAATTGTCAGATGAGGGTTCAATACCTGCAGCGACTCAGCGGCAGAATCGACCTTCTTCTTACCAATGTCAGCATCGGTGTGAAGGACTTGTCGTTGCAAGTTAGAAAGCTCGACAATATCATCATCGATCAGTGTTAGCTTACCAATGCCCGCAGTCGCAAGGTATTGAGCGGAGGCACAACCTAAGCCTCCAGCCCCTAATACTAAGATTGAGCTCTGCTTTAGTGCTTCTTGGCCTTCAAAATCAAACTGCTTAAGAATGATTTGACGATTGTAGCGAAGTATCTCTGCGTCAGACAGTATTTCCATCAGTAAGCCTCGTTAGTAAAGCGTCGAGTTAAACAGTTGGATCTGAACCGTTTCACCGACTTCAACACGGCCGCGTTCGCGCTCTAGTACCACAAAGCAGTTTGCTAAACTCATTGAGCGGAAAGCGCCAGAGCTTTGGTTACCTGTTGTTTCTACCACAAACTGACCGTTTTCAATCGAGTAGATGCCACGCTGGTAATCAGTACGGCCTGGGCCTTTTTTGAATGCAGACTTGGTGATAGCAGGAATAGATTCCGGCGCTGTCCACGCTGTGTGACCAGCCAATTTAGCAAGCATAGGCTGAACCAAAACATACATGGTCATCATTGCCGACACTGGGTTACCCGGTAAGCCACAGAACCATGCGTTATCCAATTCACCAAATGCGAACGGTTTACCGGGCTTGATAGCTAGCTTCCAGAAGCCGATTTGACCGAGTTCTTCCAAAATATCTTTGGTGTAATCTGCTTCGCCAACGCTTACGCCGCCAGAAGTCACAACCACGTCTGCTATTTGCTGTGCTTTCTCGAACGTCTCTTTAAGCGTTGCAGTGCAATCTGGGATGATGCCTAGGTCTATAGCTTCACAACCAAACGCTTCAATTAGTGGTTTAATGCCGTAGCGGTTGCTGTCGTAGATCTGACCGTCTTCAAGAGGTTGACCTAGTGGTTTTAACTCATCGCCGGTAGAGAAGAACGCGACTTTAGGCTTCTGTAACACTGTCACGTGGCTCACACCCAGCGAAGCAATCATTGGAATGTCACGAGGTGTTAAACGTTCACCGCGGCTAAGAACGATATCACCTTGTTTGATGTCATCACCAGTAGGGCGAATGTTATTGTTCAGCTTGATGTCGTCTTGTTGAATCTCAATCCCAGCCTCAGTTTCGGCCGTATTTTCTTGCATGATTACGGCGTCACAGCCCTCAGGGATCTTTGCGCCAGTCATAATGCGAATACAGGTGTTGCTTGGCCATTCACCTTCGAACGGTTGGCCTGCAAAAGATTTGCCTGCTAATGGTAGTACTTTACCGTTCTCTAGGTCTGCTAAGCGCAGTGCATAGCCATCCATTGCTGAGTTATCAAAAGGAGGTACGAAAATAGGGGAAAGAATATCTTCAGCAAGGACATAACCTAATGCTTCAGCAAGAGGTAGAGAAAAAGTCGTTTGGATTGGTTTGATTGGTGATAGCAGCTTATCTAGTGCTTCTTCAATTGGCATTAAGCCCGGAGCGTCGCAACAGCCCATAATTGAAATCCTTTGGTCGTTATTATTTTGATTTAGTGGTTGACAATGGTGGCTCGATAATTATCAAATCACGGTTGTTCGCCAACGAAATTGCAGCCACTTTAGCATAGTTTAAGCCCCGTAAATAATGACCTCCCTTAAAATATGGGTGTATTTAATCAAAATTCCGAGTATCCTTGTTTGCCATCCAGAAGGGGTATTAAAAGAGGAAGTTCAATGTCAGGTCTTAGCGAATCAGCGAAGTTGGTTAAAGATGCGCTAGCAAGCCGCGGATTAGAGACACCAATGCGTCCTAACCAGGTTAGCCGAGAAGAGAAAAAGGAACGAATCGAACACCATATGCGTGAGATTCTAACTCTCCTTGAACTTGATCTTGCAGATGACAGTCTGGAAGAAACGCCGCAACGTATTGCAAAAATGTATGTGGATGAGATTTTCTCTGGTTTGGATTACGCCAATTTCCCTAAAATCACCGTGATCGAAAACAAGATGGGTGTTCGTGAAATGGTTCGTGTAAAAGACATTACCGTCACCAGCACATGTGAGCATCACTTAGTCACCATTGATGGTAAAACCGCAGTCGCTTACATTCCTCAAGGTAAGATCATTGGTCTTTCGAAGATCAACCGAATCGTTCGTTTCTTTGCTCAACGTCCTCAAGTTCAAGAGCGCATGACACAGCAAATCCTTGTAGCATTGCAAACGCTACTAGAAACGGATGATGTTGCTGTAACCATGGATGCGGTTCATTACTGCGTGAAATCTCGTGGTGTAATGGACGCAACCAGCGAAACAACAACAACAGCTCTGGGGGGTATTTTTAGATCAAACCCAGCAACGCGCCATGAGTTCTTACACGGCCTGCGTTAGAACTAAACCTATTCAGATAAAAAAACGGAGCATTATGCTCCGTTTTTATTGGTTGCTTCATAAGCCTACAGATTTACTATTTTCTTAAACTCTTCCTCTGAGTATTTCTTCTCTGTGCTTTTAGTCAAATCTGTAATCATTTTGTATCTAAGCTCAGTTGCCATATCTAAGGTACGCTTAAGCTGTCCGTATGAGTAGTCGGCAGCCATGTTCAGAGCCGCTTGTTTATCTACTTTATACATGTCTGTTAACGTTTTATCTAAGTGTGCGACCTGCTTGTATAGTTGAGTTTCTTCTTTGTCCCAAGTTGCTTTTAGTACTGGTAAATACTTATCTGGGTTTGTAGAAGCGAGGGCGGTTAAACTACGGAACTGCCAATAAGCAGAGTCATCACTGTAGTTATCATCGCCTACTTGGTACGCTTTTGGGTAATCTTGTAGGGTTGAGTATAACGGCACTAAAACAGATTCTGGTAACACGCCGAAGCTTTGCCAAATAATACCTTGAAGCTCTTCTGGCATCTCAGGGCGAAGCTGAATAATATGCGACTCTAGTTGACGTTCAACTCTAATTGGTCGTTTCGATTTTCCTTCCAAAACCGTGTCTTTATAAGTCGCGCTAAGTACCTCTGCCACATTTTCAACTGAGATTTTTGTATCAGGTTTCATAAACAAAGGGTATTGCGTCATGCGACTTTGTTGATGCAGCGAAGGTGTCAGTATTTTTTGGCCTAACCATTCACGATCGATATTATACTCATCACCAATAACTCCGAATGCTTTAGCAAAATTGAAAGATTTTTCATCTGCGTTATCAAGCAGTTTGTTTTGTTCTACAAACTCGAATATGTCTTTTGAATGCAGTACCTCTTTGTGTGCCAAGTTCACACCATGTACACGTAAGCCATTTGCAATCATGGCGTAACTGTCATCTGGTACTTTTACAGCAATCCAATGGTGGCCTGAACCAATTTCAAATAACCACGCCTCATTGGTGTCTGCAATATAGAGACTGTTTCCTTCACCAGCACCATAGGTTTCGATGTAATGACCGAGTAACTCTACGGCTTGTTTTGCGTTTTCTGCCTGAGGAAGGATTAACGTAGGTATAATGGCTTCGATTACGCCATTGTCGATTAAAGGATCTACCTTGGCGACTTTGTCGTTTATTTCTGCGCTGGTTGTTGCTGAAATGGCAACGTTGTGTTCATTAATCCCACGTTCTTCATAAAACTTTCCGTCGCGATTAACGGTATCCGCATCCCAGTCTGGTATCGCAGAGTAAGCAAAGAAGTGCTTTGGCATCGGAACAATTAACCCGTTACCTAACTGCCAGTCACCTTCTTGGTTATCTTGCGCAGGTCGATACTTTAGGTATTTGTTCCAGTTGTTAATGCTAAAATCTTCATTACGAGCAATCATAATGCTACCGTCGCTCGACGCTTCTTTACCAACAATAAGCCCAGTACAAGCTATCGCATTACTGCTTAGAGCGACAGCTACTGCAGTTGCAAGAAAGGATACAGACCATATTTTCATTTTAATTCTCCGCTTATAAAACAAGATAATTTAAAGTTAACGTTAGTTGTATTTGCAGGTTTTTTATTATCATTTTATAAAATTAAGTGTACTTATCATCACAAGAGAAAATGCTTCTGCCCGTCACATAACTGACATTTCCATTTGAGAATAATTATCTGAAAAATATGCACTTTTTGAATAAATTGATAAGTTATAGTTGCAAAGTAACCTTGCCATATACGTAGCTTTAATTCGTCGTGTTATGAGAAGTATCATTATCACAACAAGACTTTGTTCGTTTCTAACGTATGGTTTTTGGGTTGCAATCGGATAAACAACAGTGCTGAAGCGCGGTATCTTGTGGGGGCTTTTTTGTGCTTGCAATGAAGTAAACTGCAATGACTGAGAATGTCGTCATTCTCTAAAGCGAGGAACGAGTGTAATAGGGAATCTGTTTGTCTGTGTAGTTTCTGACTTGGTATGAGATCCCCAACTCAGTCGTTCCTCCTTCTCGGGGATGACGGCGTGTGAGGGTTCAGTGTGTATTTTATCGACAGCTTTTCAGAGAAAAACGCTGCTGATCTTGCAGAATGAGAGACTCGTTAACTTTTGTCATTCCCTAAAGTGAGGAACGAGCGTAATAGGGAATCTGCATTTTCGATGTGGGTTGGTTGGACCGGAAATTAGATGCGCTCTACAGAATCTATAAAGCGCAAATTTGGGTACAGCAGCTGGTGGAATGCTTAAGTAAGATTAAACAAACGCTTAAAGTGGTGAACAAAACCGGACGGCTTATTCTCAGCTTGATAGAGGTTTAAACCATCATAAAAACTGGCCATAAACTCTATGCGAATCTCATCATCACTGCTTCTCGATATGCGAGACAACAGAGTAGCGGCTACAGCAGCATGATCATTAGCAAGGCTGTAATCCATTCCTAGTCGTCCTTGAATGAACAACCACAAATGAGTGATTAACTTTAACTGCTGAGCGTTAGAATTTTGAAACTTGTCGCTGTGCTCAGTGCCCACTGTAGTATCGAATACATTTTGCATTGCCTCATTCGCTTCTTTATTGCTTTCAAAGCGATAGCTTGCATCGATATGTACCTTGGTTAACAGGCCAAGCAACGTCTGACGTGCAGAGTTGTCCGGCTTGTTCTCGCAAGCGTGTCTAAACAGAGCATGGTTTTCATCAATAAATGACTTTAACTCTTTTTCATAGCCAGTCGTCAGCGCTTTGACTGAATCGAGACCTGCGAGCTGCAAACACGCTTCGAGCTTAGTTTGGCGCTGAGGTTCAGTCTGAGTTTGGGTCTCAGTCATTACTCTGTAGCTCTTCCCACGTTACTTCTGCAGATTGCGTGTCGCTGTTTACGAACGCAGAGTTACCCGACAGCATCACTGAAAGATCCATAGTACGTTGTGTCATCGCTGCTAGTTGCTCAATACCATCGTTGTCTAGACGAACGATCTGAGCTTTCAGGTAACCGAATTTACCTTTGTTCTGCTCCCACCAAACGTTCGATTTTGTGTTGAAGCTGAACACGCTCACTGACTTGGATAGGCGAGTCGCTTTCTTAACACGTTCTGGATCGGGTTCACCAACATCAATCCACTCTAAGATTTGGTCATCTAACGACTTCTGCCATAAATCGGGTTCTTCAATGCTAGACAACCCTTTAGTGAACTCAAGTTCAGGAGATGCATTGATACAGAAAGCAATGATACGAGCCATCATACGCTGTTCTGTTTCAGAAGGGTGTTGAGCAACCGTTAGATTAAAAGAGTCGTAATAGTCGCGATTCATATCGGTTAAAGAAATACGAAACTTATAGATTGTGGGTTTGAGAGCCATGTTATTAAAGGGTTCCAATCGGATGAGGTGTACTATAGGTGTACCAATGCGTTTTTTGAAATCACAGCCTATAGATAAGTTGCGCTTAGTATAAACGAAGTGGGGCAGTTAGCTAGCAAGATGAGACTTTTGGTACACCCCAATTATTTTAAGCACTTATGGCGAACTAACAAGAAAGGGACCACATGACAGTAAGGTGTACTTCGTCAATCAAGTCTTGGGCTGAAAGTAGCACTTCGGATTCTTCAGTACTTAGTGGCGCGTTTGCTTGCTGCAGCGCGTACAAGTAATCGAATTTTACGAAGAAGTCGTAGAGTAACGGAGTGATATTGCTATTGGTTGCGTTTATATATTGCTCTAGTGCTTCGTTCGAACTGTATGACTCTTCATCGCCACCTAGTGCACTGACAATAGATACACGAACGAAATGGAAAAACGGTTCTAATTCTGGTGGGTTAACGACCATTCTAGCTCCCCTTATTAATTTAGCTTCATTCTTATGGGCATTGAAAAATTCGCAAGCACATCTGTTTGGGGAGCCGAGTGACTTAACAAATAACGAGCCTTTACAAATACAAAGCCCTTATTCAAATGAATAAGGGCTTTTGTTTAAGCAAGTTACATTATTGCCACTAGGCGGTGCCTAATTCTAAATAGCAGCTTCTTTGGAGTCCCTTCGTTCAGGTTGTTTAGCATGGATGCGTTCAAGAACTCTTGAATAATTTTTCTTCCATGACATGTGAGAATCAACTAGATCTGAACAGTCTGTATTTATTAAACGATTATCTTCAGGGGCCAGTATCGGATAATAGCCGATTGGCTTCGATAGCTTTGCGTTAGCACATTCATAAAGACGTTTTAAAACCATATCTTGTTCGCTGTAACAGTTATATAGCTTTCCATCAATAGTATTTAGAACAATTTGCCAACTTTCAGAGTCATCTTTACCAACTGCGCCTCCTAATAAAGTAACATCATTAATGTAGCGCTCTTTCTTAGTTCCCAATGCCATTAGTGTATAAAATATAACTCTACAACCAAGGGAGTGTCCCACTAAGTTGAATTTTTGATTATCTGTTCGAGAAATACATTCAGCTAATTGAGCACCAGCTTGTGCAGCTCTTAGCATTGCAGAATGCCAAGGGTTTGATACAAGATCTGAAACTAGGCTAGCCCAACCGATAGGTGTTAATTTTTTTGCTGCTTGTATACTCCCTTGTTTTCCTATCGCTGCAAGCATGCCAACAGCTGCATTTTTAGTTATACCATCAGCAAACGCCACTCCTAGCCGAGCATTACTTTTAGAATCCCAGTTCACACCGAAGGTATCGTGTCGATACCCTGCAAACAGGTGTTCCATTTGCCAATCATGGAAATCGATTTCATTTTTTTGGGTAAAACCATTAATAAAAATAGTTTTATCTGCTGTAGGTATTTCCTTAAGACTCCTTATACCAAAGCTATCATCGTCGCCATGAAATTTATTAGCCAGCACACCACCTAGAACACCACCTAAAGCTCCTCCACTCGCTGTAATTAATGTGGTGCCAGCAGCAACAGAACCGCCTATAGCAGCCAGAGATGCACTCGTTAATGCAGCTCCATTCAATCCAGCTATAGTCGCTCCTGACCCTGCTGCGCCGAGTAACCCTGTGTTTCCTAAAGCAGCAGCTACTGCTCCAGACCCGCCACCTGTGGCTAGCATTGAGCCAATACCGATGATTCCCACACCTGCGTAAGCAGCGTGTTTAGCTGGTTTAGCTATATTCAACTGCTCCCGCTCAAATAGAGACTCATAATCCGCAATATTATTGAGACGCTTTGTTAAAGACTTAAATGAAGCTATTGTGCCATCATGTTCAGCACAGAGTTCATTATTCCAAGTTTGATCAATATTGGCTAACGCGCTGTTTAGTTTTCCGACTAGCTTTAGAGGCTTACTCTCGTTATTTCCGAATAATCTAGACTTCTTTATTTGCTCAAGCGTCTCATCACTCGGGGAGCCTTTTGCCATATGGTTGCAATAACGACACTCTATAGTCCCATTTCCGCAACTCACACAGCGGAAAGAGTTTCTAGATAATAAATTTCTTTCAGTCAATTCATGCTCTGTAAGTCTATAGCACCAAGAGCAATATTTATTTTTTGACATTATTAAGCCTATCCAAATACAATTAAAATTAATTTTATATTAAAGTCGACACATGGTCAGTAGGCATGGAATGTAGCAAATTCATAGCCTAATATGATTTTTAAAAGCACTGCTTGTGGGTAATGTGTGCCATTAGTTTTATACAATGCAAGACAGCTCACACTATTAGAATAATGTGTTGGGTAGTTAACTTTGGACACCCTTTGAGAACTTTTATTGATTTCTAAAAGAGAGTCGACTCAGTTTTATCATCACAATATATGGTTTAACTCGTATTGTGGGCATTTATCTATTATGAATAGATGCTCTCTTGTTGAGATCACCGAGCGGTTTTATCGTATAGCCCAAACATGAACTCATAGTTCACGCCCTACCATTGGGCGTGAGCAAGAAGTTCAACACAGAAAGCTAAAAACTCGCCACCATATTCCCCACATCTAAGTTCAAATCTGTGCCTTTTTCACTTTGCGCTTTCTCGATCGCGACTGGTTTATCTGACTTGATGGTCAGTGATACTTCAGATTTACTTTTAATGGTTTGGTTGCCCAATGGGCTATATGCTGCATTTTTCTTGGTAGATTCGAATCCGCCAGTTTGATAAGCATGGGGCCCTTGTTCGATTTGATTACCCAACGAATCATACGTTGCGTCTGCAATAACAGGCTCAACGCGACCTGCTTGATAAGCATAATAACCTTGCTCGGTTTGGGTTCGCTCAATTCGGTTTTGGGTTTCATTGGTCGTAATGCCAAGCGTCGCGCTCTTGTCTTCAATACGGTTGAGTTTAGCGGCTAAGTTATCGACTTCTTGGCCAGCTTCATCAGTTTGAATTTTCCACCCATCGGGGATAAGCGCATCCGGCAGCTTGTTGATTAGGGCTTTGAATTTATCCCATAACCAACCAACGCCATCACCAATCCATTTAATGACTTTATCTAAGCCAATGAACTTATCGATTAAATAAGTAATCGCGATTACTGCAGCGGCAACTGCGGCCACCATAAGTCCGATTGGGTTTGCCAGAACAGCCGCATTTAAAGCAATCAACGCTACCTTTAGAATGGCGACCGTCGCCAGAATCCCCTTGAAGTTTTGCGCTAACCAAATAAGCCCTTTACCTAACAGTTCAAAGCCTTGATAAAGACCGTCTACGGTTTGGATAAGCTTTTCGATAAAATCGGTTCGCCAGGCTGTGTTCTTAAACTTCTCAGAAAACTGGGTGAATGCTTGGGTTGCTTTTTCCATGATGGGGGCAAGTGCTGCAAATTTCATAGAGCGAACGCTTTCTTCGATTTTTTGCAGAGAATCGTTGTAGGCTTCAGCTTTTGCCGCATCTTCTGCAGTCGCACCGCCACCCAATTCATAGAGCTCTTTTCTTGCTGCCGTTAGTCCTTCAGTGCCTTCACGCAACATGATCAGCATTTTACGACCGTCTTGTCCAAAGGCCGCATCGGCAAAGGCCATTTGCTCTTGAGGCGTTTCAAGCTGAGAGAACTCTTCAAGGAGCATCTCGTAAGCCTGCTTGGTGTCTTGCGCTCCCTGTAAGTCTTTATGCAGCGCGTTCTCACTTTTCTTTAGGTAAGAGCCTAACGCACCTGACCCCGTTTTTTGCAGCACGCCAAGTCGTTTGGTAAAGCGAAGCATTGAGTTAGACAATGCGTCAGAGCTTACCCCCGCATGTTCAGCCTGGGACTGCATTGCTTGAAGTTCTTCAATAGGTAATTTTAGGGTCGCCGATGTCTTTGCCAGGTTGTCCATTTCACCTGCAGCACCATTCACTTGCGTCACTAACCCAGCAAAGCTTAAACCACTTAACA
Source organism: Vibrio sp. 10N.286.46.A8 (assembly GCF_041470165.1). Lineage (NCBI taxonomy): Bacteria > Pseudomonadati > Pseudomonadota > Gammaproteobacteria > Vibrionales > Vibrionaceae > Vibrio > Vibrio sp. 10N.286.46.A8. The sequence continues at coordinate 32,678 of NZ_JBFRLX010000070.1, read as the reverse complement.
GCACGGCCCCTTTTCCTGCCGCTGCAGTGCCGACTTTTGGAAACTTGATGGAACGGTTCAGCTTTTGAATCGGGCTCATGACTCCTTGTAAGGTGGTATAACGCTTACTGAGTCTTCCTATCTCCTTACCGTGTTTCTTATAACTTCGATTCAGTCGGTCGTACTCACCATCGAGATTTCCCGTATTCACGCCTGTCTTTTTTAACTGGGTATCGAGCTTCTCTAAATGGGATTTGTAACCCTCTTGCTCGGTGTTCAGCTTGCTCAACTTAGCTTGTTGCTTTGTAATTTTCTCTGTTAGAGCCGCACTTGGGGATTCAACGCCTGCCGCTTTGACTTTTAACTCTTCAAGCTTTTCGCTGACCGCAGCAACAGCAATGGCATTCTTATTCATTGCTTTCCGTGAGCTTTTGAACGAGTCAATCATCCCCATTGCGGCAGAGTCATCAGCCTGTGTCTTCTGTACTTTCTTAATGGACTTGGCGTAATGATCACTCTCGCCATTCATCCCTTTGAGAACGGCCGAAGTTTTATCTTTCATGTCCATGAGAACAGACAGTTTCATTTTCATTCTGGATAGCCTTTTGTTGATACAAAAAAGAGAGCTTATTCGCTCTCTTGTGGTGTTTGTTCGTGCCTTTGTCTGGCCAGCTCTCGAAACAGTAATAGATCGTCGTAGCTGAGTTTGTCTATTTCGCTTGGCGGCCAATGGAACACAAGGGCGATATCTGCGTAATAGTCTTCAACTCGATCTATAACTATTCCGTCGCGACGAAAAAAGAGGCAAGCGTCGTGAGCAATGGCGCCCAGTTCTCTGGGGGCATGTTGATAATGTCACGCTCGTTCAAGCAAGAGATTCGAGGCAATAGGGTTTGTCCTGCTTCAAACTTCATTCCGCACACATCTATCAAGCTCAACCCTCGCAAATGCCCAGAGTGTGGCTTACTGATATCAATATGCGTAAGCGCTTTGCCGTCTTTTTCAATAGGCGAGGCCAGTTCAGCGACCTTGATTTGTGACTCGTCTTTAATGGGGTTGGTCATAACCAAGCTCCTTTTGTAATGCTTCTAGTTTCTTCTTCACGCCGCCTTTCTGTGGGTCTAGTTTCATCACTATCTCAAACAGGTTGTGCGCCTTTTCTTTTTCGCCAGCTTCAAGGTGCCAGTCACCGACTAGGCGGAACATTTTCACTTTAAGTGGAGCGTTGGTAGCAATCTCACCCGCCAGTAAATCATTCACGGCTTTAAGCAGGTATTCGCGCTTGTACTCTTTTTTGTCGGTGTGCGCTTTGTGCGTGTACTTAAACACGTAATCACAGAAGCCCGTTTGACCATTCACTTTGAAATTAGCCGGTGTTTCTAATCCGCCATTGATGGCCGCTCGAAAGTCATCGTGGATCTCTTCAAACTGGCCAAGGTCAAAGTGCCACATATAAAAGCACCACATCACATCGAGGTTGCCATAGTCGCCTTTGTGGGTAACCAGTAGCTTTTCAACCAGCGGGCGGTACTTGTTAATGAGCTCTTGTTTGTATGGGTCCTTCTCTTTCGAGCCAGACAAAGTACGCAAGCGGCTTTGGTCTTGCTTAAACACGTTCTGTGTTTCTTCCCAGGGCTTATCAGCAAAAGCAGTGCGAACGGATTGGCTTAATGTTGCCCCGTTCATTTCGCCAACGTCGTTGAGAAGGTCGACACTGTCGGTAGCTTCAAAGGTTTCAACCGTTAATGGTTTGTCCTTCAGAGCCTCTCGTTTCATCAGTATGGATATCATGGTATTGCTCCTTACTGCGGGATGAGCTCGTCACCGTTGAAGACCACTTCAAGCTGACCATCTTTTACCGCTACGCTAAGTGGGTCGACTGTCCATGCGCCTTTCAAGGTGTATGCGCGGCTCGTGTTCGTTTCTAGGGTGATGTCCTCACCCACAAAATCAGCAATGGCTTTCTCATCGGTGTCTTGAGCGTGAATGATGGTGCACTTGATGAAAGGCGCATCTGAGAACTGTTCAGAGAAACCCAATACGCCATCGTCACCCATGATGGTTTCGCGCTTCATGTTGCCCATACCGAATTCAGCGCCTTCTTTAAGGGGAAGGCGACCCAATGAGCCTGCGTTAAGGACGGCACGGCTAGTAATTTTTGTTCCCATGACTTACTTCCTAAATTGAATTTTACCCGCAACGATAATCAAACCGTTCACGAACTGTGGTGAATCTTGGTAGTTGACGCGCTGCTTGTTGGTTTTATCAAGCTCGACAATGAGCGACTTTTTGTAGCCATCGAAATCTTGCACGATGCCTTGGTATTCCAGATCTCGATACAAGGTCAACAGCTTGCCCTTGATCATGGTCGGCGTGACAATCGGCTGACCTTTGGCGAATTTGGTACCGTCTTTCGCAACTTTATGACGAGGGTAGGTACTTAAGATCAACGAGCGCTGTTTCTGACGGAAGTACATGGCGGTTGCAGGTGTCATGACATCGAGGTAACTGTTGTCTGTTACGCCAGCTGCGTTTTCGGTGTAAGCCGTCACGGCACGTTCAATTAACACTTCATTCGCTGAGTTCACCGTGTAGGTACTCAAGCCTTCATACAAAAAGAGGTTGCGTTCAGCCCAATCCCACTCCTGTGTTGCCAGTGAGTAAACACCGTTTAACTTGAGTGTTTGTAGCGGTCTGCAAGGGTCGATAGCCAATGACGGGGCGATTTGACCTACCCATGCACCAATCGCTTTTGCATCTGATAACGCTTGGTCTTTAGAGTCACCAAAGTTGTTGATTGGCAGGAAGTTGATTAACGCGCAATTGCTTGTTGGTGCAAAGGTGATGAGCTCTGCGTGTGTGCCTTTCTTCGGCAGATACGCGATGCCTGGTACTTGCTCTAATGCGCTGTATCGATTTTCAAGGAAAGTACCTAGCTCACGAATGGTGGTGCTGTCATTCAATGAGCACATGATGTGGTGATACTGAACATCACCCAATGCGGCTAAAGCGCTTGCTGTATCACCACTGTCAACACTAATTGCAAAGATAGGCATGGTTTTATCTTGCTTGCGGAAGTAGGTGATCATTTCCACGATGTCACTATTAGCACCAAACGAGTCTGCCGCTTTTGTCTCATCCATACAAAGCGTGACTTTATTGTGAGCGACCTTTGCACCACTGACCGCATTACCGATCACCAAGACAACTTGCAAGTCTTCTGCACTGTTTGCCAGGCTATTATCAATTTCAATGTAGACACCTGGAACGCGAGTGGTGCTTGGTACTTCAGCAAAACCAATAGTCATTATTTATTTTCCTTCTTGGCTGTGGGCTTGGCTGTTTTGTCGATATCCTCGACACTTTCTTCAGCGAGTCGACGTAGCCAGTAAGCGTTACGAGGCTTTTCTTCACCTGCAGCTTTCAGTGGCTCTCGGGTAATCGGGTCTTTCACGATTAAACCTTTAGTTGCGGGCTTAATCTTGAAGGTGGGTACTTTGGGTTTCTCTACTTGTTTATCCATTAAGCTGCATCCTCTAGTGCAAAGTGTTCCGCTGCCATGGCGAGTAGCTCTCGCTCTAGAGCAGGCGTCCAACCAATGAAGGTTCGTTTGGGCATTTGATAATTGCGCTTGGTTCTCATGCCGCCTGTCCATTGACCTGTTTTGCTGTTGTAGTGGCCATTAACGCGAGTCGTGAATGACACTTGAGAGCCTTGGTTGTGCTCTTGGCCGATGCGACCCGCGACACCTTTTAGGCCAATCTCAAAGCTATCTTCTGTTACGTGAGTTCTTAATGCCTTACCAAAACCGAGCAGCATGTTTTTATTGTTAACGGTGTTCTGCGCTTGGGTGCCATCCCATAGTTGGGTTGTCTTTCGCCGCGTTCGGCTTTGGTACGGGTTGTTGTCTATATCTCGTTGAGCGCGAATTTGCTGACGAAAGAACTGCCGTGCTCGGTTGGCCATTCGTTTATTCAGCTCAAACTTATCACTGGCCGTAAGCACTAAACTTTCCACAACTTGAGTCAGTTGTTCAGGCGTCGCGAGTGTTAATTCACTCATGGCAAATCATCTAAGTGGCCGACAAAGTGGACCAATTCACCGAGTTGGTCTTCATCGGCTCGCGCTTCAAAACCACTGACACATTCATAACGGGTATCACCTTGCTTCCAATTTCCTTGTTCGCTTTCTTGAAGGTCGAACTCTTCGCGTACATCAATTTTCAGCTTGAGGTCAAACACACCGTTGTCGAGAGGCTCTAGCGCGAACGTCGGCATGGGTAAGCCTTTTTCTGCTCGCTCTGGGTCGAACTTATTAAGCCAGCTGACTAAATGCATAAACAAAACTTGCGGCTCTAACTTGGCGCTTTGCAAAAAAACGATTGCGGTGTATTCAATTTCAAACCCATCGACAAAAGCACCTTGTCCACAAAATAAAGCGCCATCCTCTGCCCACACATCCATTTTGGCCGCATCTGTCACATGGCTTTTGAATAAATCCGTTAAGCTTTGCAGTGCTTTCATTACACTCTCTCGAAGCAGTAGGTTTCTTCTGCGTGAATTAGTATGTCTACCGCTTGGCGGTACTGGACTTCGCACTCTTCTTTCTTACTGGTGAGCGCTTCTTGTCTGTCTGCCGCATCGGCGGTGGCATCACCACTCATTTGCACGCTAATCAGTTGAGCGGCGGTTAATGCGAACACAGCCTGCTTGTAAAGTGTTTCGGCCGAGTCATTATCACCAAAGCGCTTTTGGGATAACGCCGTCAAACTAGCAAAAGGCACTAAGGTGTCTTTAAGCTCGGAATGCACTTTGATGCGTGACACCTTCGCGTGATGCAGAATGCCTGCCTCTGTCTCATTGCTTTGGAAATGGTACAGAGACTGAAACTCTGAAATGTTCAGTACTGGGTATTTGCTCGTTGCTGGCAACTGAGATTGATACGTTTTGTTTTTGTTGCCGACAAATTCCATGATTTATCCTTGTTGGGTTAGGGAATGCAGGCCGACAATCGCGAATAACAGTTAGCACCAAAGCGCACCTGAAATAGCAATAGAGCCTGCATTGAGGGGGTGTTAGTGTTTAGCGCTTGGCTTAATGCCAGGCATTGTTAATCCAAAGCTTCACGTTTTTGAATTCGATCGCGGCGGCTTTACCTAGCTCTTCAATCACGTAAGCCATATTCATCGACTCAAAGTTTTCAATTTGGTCTTTGGCGTCGTTCTTCTTACCAACAGAGCGACGAATAGAATCTGTTTGAATGTAGATGGATAGATTGTCGTAACTGGTGACCATGATGCCCGTTGAAGGAAAGCCTGGTACTTTCACAGCAGGCAGACCGCCATAAGAGCCAATGACTTGCAGCTCTTGGATTTTGCCTTTTTCGCTTGGCGTATTGCCGTGCGCTTCGTAGAACTTGGCTTTGTCATAGCCAAGTAAGTCAGAGCCAATGATTGCGACTAAGTTACTGTCATCTTCACAAGCAGGGTGAAGCAGCGTTTTTACATTCAATACCGCTAGATCAAGGTTAACGAAATCGCCTTTCTCTTTACCTACTGAACCATCACCGCCTTCACCGATACGAATGACGCTAGAGCCATCAACGATTTCTGAAATCAGACGAGCTGCATTGTGAGCACGCATGGCTTGATACCAGCCAATATTAACGTCTTCACCATGTGGGGATGTCTTACGGTTGGTTGTCTTCTCGACTCGTTCGCCATACCAACCAATGGTGACTTTATTTGAATCAATTTGCTTACGAGTCTCAGTGGACAGGATTCTGCTGAAGTTTTTATCATGCGCCCAAGCGTCAACCTTCTCGTAACGAACTGCAGTATCAAAATTGGTTTGTTCACACATGTATGGCATTGAGTCAGTACTTGAATGATCTTGAGGTTTACGCTCACCATCACCTGAGGTATCGGTACGGCTAGCAATCATGCCTGTTACACCAAGGCCAATTGCTTCACCTTTTTGGTGCTTAACCGGTACGATGTTGACCTTTCCTAAGAACCAACTTCCCTCTCGGATTTGCGCAATAATCTTTTGTGCGCCATTGGGTGTGACATTGAACTTTTGAGTCGCATCAGTAACATCATTTTGTTCACCGACTTTCTTGATGTAAGCACTCAGTTTTACTTCTGTATTTCTTTCCATTGTTCTGCCTATTTGAATTCGTAAATGGGTGAGCAAGAATGCCTTATAGGTATTGCTCTTCTTCGCCGTCTTGACCTGCTAACTGGCGCTGATCTTCATCGGTTAGCTTGCTGAGCTTTTCGATTTTACCTGTTAGGCTTTCTACCTGTGACGAAAGAGTCTCGACTTGACCTTTCAGTTCAGTCACTTCAGCACCTTCTTCGGCTTCAGGTTCTTGCGGCTGACCATTGGTGTTGAGCTTTTCAACTTGCTCACTTAGCTGGCTTAGTTGCTTCTGATTCTCTTTGCCTTGCTCAATGCTTTGCTTGAGTAGCTCTTCAAGTTCTTTACTCATGTCGTCGTCTTCCTGTTGTTGTGAGAGCTGCTCAAGTTCACTTTCGCCCTTAAGCCAGCGTTTAAATGTATTGAACATCGAGGCTTCTTCTTCCTCGGTGCTTTTAGAGAGTTGTTCCAAGGTGATTTGAAAGCTCGTTGGGACACACGCTTTATCTTTGCTGTTAGCCGATAATTGAATCTGTGTCGTACCTAACGATGCAGGCTCATCAGTGAGGGCCAATCCGGTCAGGTAGGCTTTCCCTGTGTCTGCAAACTTTTCATAGAACTCACATGAGGTATGTAAAAGCTGGCCTTGCTCAGCCATACGCAAAAGCATTGAGTTTGGTTTCAGTACTGCGAATAGCTTGTCTTCTTTCTTTTCTACATATAGGACTGAGCCATACTTGTTGCTCCACGGGTAGTGGTCTGCATTGATTCGAGCTGTATAGACTTCTGGGTTGTAAGTTTCTGCAATCTCATCAATGATTTTTTGCTCAATGACTCGACCATCAATGGTTGCTCCTGCCTGTAAAATACAAATTAGCTCTGATTGGAACATGCCTAAACTCTCCTAAATTCGATGATTCCAATTTACCCAATGCCTCCGCCTTTTTGTATTTGTCCTAGTTCTAAACGCTTGATATAGAAATCGTTCAAGCTGAGTAATCACAAGCGCTGTAGCACTATGCAAACATGGAAAATAATGTTGTTAGCGAACCGCTATATACCGCCGACCAAACGAAAGCTTTGGGACTGTTTTTACGCCAACGTAAGCCTGCTGAAATTGCAGAAGCGGTTAGCGTAGCCACACGCACGGTTCAAAAATGGATAACTCAGTTTGATTGGAAAACGTTGAGGGATGACGCGCCTGTCGAATTAATGATGAGACAGCGCATTGCTTACTTGATGTGGGTTGACCAAAAGCTTGAGAGCCAAGAGCGTGAGCTCAAGATGTTGCTCGAACAGCAATTCAAACGTGATGAAGCTGAGCAAAGACGCAACCGACCAGCTGGCCGAAGTGATGGTGAGCAAAAGCGTGGGCGTAAGTCGAATAAGGTGAAGAACGATGTTTCCCACATCACCAAAGAGATGTTGGATGAGTATCGCGAGAAAACCTTTTTCGAATATCAAAAGGAAATTCACGGCCATAAACAAAACGATGAGATCAATGAAACTCGCTTTTATCTTAAGTCGCGTCAGATTGGTCTTACGTTCTATTTTGCCTTTGAGGCGTTTGAAGATGCGGTGCTGACTGGCGACAACCAGGTGTTTATCTCTGCGTCGAAAAAGCAGTCGTATATATTCAAGAACTACATTCGTAAATTTGCGCTAGAGATTGGCGAAGTTGACCTAAAAGGTAAGGACGACATCGAGTTAAGCAACGGCGCAAAGCTTGGTTTTATGTCGACCAATGTTGCGACCTCTCAAGGCTTTAACGGCCACATGTATTGGGATGAAGTGTTTTGGATCCCTCGCTTTGCTGAATTGGATGATTATGCAGGCGGTATGTCGATTCAGGCGCAGTTTCGCACCACTTACATTTCAACACCTTCCACCATGGCACATGAAGCCTACCCGAAATGGCAAGGCAAGAAAGAGCACGGCATTGATATCAGCCACAAGGCACTTAAAGCCGGCGCTTTAGGTGGTGATTTTATCTTCCGTCAAATGATCACGGTTGATGATGCGATTAAGAAGGGCGCGACCTTCTTCAGCATGGATAAGCTTAAGCGTAAGTATCCGGTTAAAGAGATTTTCGACAACCTACTGCGTTGTAAGTTTTTGGATGACAGCGCTTCATTCTTCTCATTGAAAGCACTACTGGCCTGTAAAGCCGATACGTCACTGTGGAAAGATGTCGACCACGACAAAGCAAGACCCGTGGGCAACGCAGAAGTTTTGGTTGGTTATGACCCAAGAGGAGGCGGAACGGGTGAAAGTGCCGATGATGCAGGCCTCGTTGTAGCGTTGAAACCTAAACGAAAAGGCGGCGTGTTCCGACTGATTGAGCGAGTGCGCCTTAAAGGTTCTAGCTATGAGCAACAGGCTGACACGATTCGAAGCATTACCGATAAATACAATGTGGTGTACATGGCTATGGATACCAGTGGTGTAGGCTCTGCGGTTGCAGAGCTTGTTCGCAAGTTTTATCCCGCTTTGGTTGAGTTGGATTACTCGCCCGAAGTGAAACGATTGATGGCGTACAAATCACGAGAAATCATTAACAGTGGCCGCTTACAGTTTGAAGCGGAGTGGGATGACCTCGTTCACTCGTTCTTAATGATTCGCCAGCAAACCACCAAAGTAAGTAACCAAATTACCTTTACTTCCAACCGCAGCAAAATTGGCTCTCATGCGGATTTAGCCTGGGCGTCTATGCACGTTCTGCGTTGGGAGCCGATTGATATTAATAACGACACCGACACCACTGTCGAGTTCTTCTAGCCTAATTTTTGGAGAGACCAAGTGATAGAGATTGAATTTTCTAAACCCGTGAGCGTGATGAACAGCGACATTCTCAGTTATTTAGAAGTGGCGTTGGTTGATGGTTTATACGAACCACCGATCGCCTTAGATACGCTAGCCAAAGCACTGCGCACCAACCCGATGCATTCGAGTGCGATTGAATTTAAGCGCAATACTTTACTGCATGCCATTGCGTTGAGTGGATTGCTCTCACGCCAAGATGCAAAGCGCTTTATTCAAGACTACCTCACTTTTGGTGGGGCTCACCTTCAGGTGATTCGTGATTATAGAGGTTTAGGTGAAGTCGTTAAGCTCAAGCACTTACCGACACTTTACATGCGTAGGCGTGAAGACTTGGGTTGGTCGTATAAGCCAAGAGCTTACGATGATGATGGCCGTATCGACTACAAACATAACCAAGTGTTCTATTTGGGTGATTATGACGTTGCTCAAGAGCTGTATGGTTTGCCGAGTCACATTAGCTCTTTGACCTCCATTTGGCTGAGCGATGATTCTACCTTGTTTCGTCGCCAGTACTACCGTAACGGTAATCATGCAGGTTACTTGCTGTATATGAACGAGCCTTCGATGACAGACACGCAAGAGAATGCGATCAAGAAGCAGCTGCAAGCTCAAGAAGGTATGGCATTTAAAAACTTGTTTGTGAATGCCAAAGGTAAAGACACCAAAGCACCAGAGCTCAAGCCGATTGGTCAAGTTGAAGCCAAAGACTCTTACAAAGAAGTGAAGAACCAAACCATGAACGAGGTGCTTTCAGTTCACCGTGTACCAATCGAGTTAATGAGCATTCGACGCGAGAGTATTACGTCACTCGATTTGAACAAGGTAGATTGGCTGTTCCACAAGAACGAACTGCTACCGTTGATTGATATGATGCAAGAGTTGAATGATGTTGTGGATAGTGAGGTGATTATGCCGAATGAGTATAAAAAGTTGGATGCGGCATAACCGCAAGAATAACGCGAAGTACAAACAAAAATACCGCCCATAGTGAGGCGGTATTTTTTATGCGGCTTCCTTACCTTGGAGTAAGGTGTGTAGGCGGTCGAACTCTTTCACCATGCTGCGTTCTATTCTGTCGCCTAGCTCTTTGACATCATCTTTGGTAGCGTAGGTTTCCGCTACGTGAGTCTTGTGCTCGCCAAGCTCTTTCGATAGTCGAAACAGATAACCAATCAGCAAGCTAAGGATAAGGGTGACAAAGGTACAAAACGCTATCACTGCGTTAAGCCAGTTCGGATCTATTGTCATTCCCATTGTTCGACCTCTTTGAGTTTTTTACCTTTCAGTGAATGGATAATGTCATTCACTGTTTCTTGTGTGACATCGTTCGTTGTGAGGGTTTTTAGCTTTTCTAGGCCCCAAATTACAAGACGAGAGGCGAAGCGCTCAAGAATCACTTTCCATGCGACTTGTAAGATTAAGCCTTTCAGCACTTCCCACAGGGTTTTACCTAAAATTCCGGTAATAAAGTTCATAACCATTCCTTACTTTTGTGTTGGTTCAGTTCCATAACGCATCATTTCACTGAGCGTTTGAGAGCGGTTACCCACCTGTCTTGCCCAGCGACTATTTAACATTTCATTAGCGGCCGCCTGCCAAGCTTGTTGTTCAATGAGAGCAATGGTCTTTTTGAACTTCTGAAAACGTGGCAAGCCCATATTGAAGATCATGTCGACAATCACAGCTTGGCGAACTTCATTCAATGCACTGAAGAAAGGTAAGGTTTGAGCCTGTTGAATCACTTCGTCAATATTGTGTTGAAGTAGCTGTTCGGCTTCTTCTAGGGTAATGCCGTTGTCACTAAGGTTACGGCCATAACCGATGGTGAGTTTTCCCATGCTGCATCGATACGGCTTAAGCCGAAGACCTTCATGTTTCTTAATCAGTGTTGTGGCTAACGTTTCCATACTGGCGACCTAATGTAATGAACTAGGCTTAGTTTACCGTGGTGGTTAAGTGGCGGATATTGGGGCGAATTCTAGATGGAAAATGTAGAAAACCCAGCGCAGTAGCTGGGTTTGAATAGGGTTGGGCTTAGTTGGCTAGCGGTGTCGGCCAAGGGTGCTCTGTTTGGATCTTTGCTCTCGCAGCTAAGGCTTGAGCCTCGCTAATGTCGGCCTCTGCTTTGTTGCCGCTTAATCGTTTTATTTGAGCTTCTGCAATTAACGGATCACACATACGAGAATAAAGCTGTCGTCTTATCTCGTCAGTTTGGTTGTATTCGGCAACGTACTTGTTGCTTTGGTTGGTTACCCATACGTTGTTAGTCCACTCGTCCCATTGTGTGGTTGGCTCGTCTTTTGTGTAGTCGTCTGTGATTAAAGACGCATCATCAAAGTCTTTGGGGTCGTGAGTTTGCTTATGATAAGCCGTAACCTCAACAAACTTAGGTTCTACCGTCCACGTTTGGCTTTGCTCATCAAACTTAGCTTGTTCGGTTTCTGAATCGAACTCAGGAACCTCAATGAACGTGGCTAGCTGCGGCAATAGATAATCGTCATAGCCATCAATTTTATGGACTGGACGCTGACCGATGTATTCAAATGTATCGCAATCGTAGAAATAGGCTGTTTTCATTACATCCATCCTCTGTGAATTTTAGCTGCGTAGTTGAGTGAGTGTGGTCGGTTTTCATGTGCTGTCGGGAGTTGTCTCGATGCATCAATGTCTAAACCATAATTAGCGCCAGGGTCTGTACCTGGAGTGCCGATCTTAGCTGGCGTGTTACCGTAAATAGGCGAACCAAAGATACCTTTTGAACCCACTACAGCAGCTCGATAAAACGCAGAAGTTGAACCAGTAAAATTCCGAATTGCATCGCCTTGATACTCACCATGCGCCACACCTGCAGGAGTGGCACGCGTGTAAGCTCCGACTAAGTGGGGGTTAGGTCTGGTGAATGTGGTTGAACCATCTCCAGTTCCCCAATACGCTGCGTATTTTTTCTTATCTGAATCTTTCGTAGCTTGGCTTATCAACAAGCCCGTTCGTTGAGCATGAGCCCAAAGCAACGCATCGGTCGTTCTGGATAATGGCGCTCCATCCAAATCAACCCACCCCGGCCTTGGGTTTGGGTCGTCAAATAATAAAGTTTCACCGCAACGCAGCGCTAGCAGCTCCTTTTTGAGCTTGGAAAAGTGAAGCCCTAACAACTCCGTTTCTGTCACGTACTGATTGTGCTTAAAAATGACCTGCCCAGCTTGCCCCGAAACCGCAGCTTTTAGCGTGACCATGCCGCCGATGCCTCTTGCCAAGGCAATCACTGGGGTTTGGCAATCCACGATTGATTGGTCTGAGGTATCTATAATCTTGATTTGATAGAGGTACTCATTGAAGTGCGTTTCAATCGGTAGGTTGAACACAAACGTCAGTACGCCATTGTCATCGTAATAACTGGCTTCGATTGTGTCTGTATGGAAAACGGACAAGCTCGCAGTTGGCGCGTTGTGGGTTAATGCTCCAATCAGCTGAAACTTTTTCGCGGTCTGTTTTAGGTTACTTTTGAGAATGCTGATCCCGTGCTGAGTTGGGATACCTTGCAGCGTGCTCATACGATGTCTCCTATTTCAAGTTGCCAAGTTATGGCGGTGCAGCACAGAAAAGGGGCTTCAGCATCTAATTCAAGCTGAGAGCTAAACTCTGGCTTCATGGTTAAGGCCGTAGCCAGTTCAAATTGTGTCTTTGCATCAAACGGATAAATCCAATGAAACTCGGTGTGCGGCAGTCGTTTTTCTTCTAGCGCTTTAAAAGCTGCGTCATTGTTGTAACTGAACAGGTTTATCTTGATGAGGTTTGGATTCGCTCTTTCATCAAACACCACACCTTGGGAGCCCATCGTCATCAAGAGCCGTTGATAGTCTGAAATCTTCCAACCAAACTGCTGCTCTTCAAACTCGGTTAATAGCGACAGTTCAATATCGTCATGGGTTTGCTTGAAGTCTTTGGCCATGCCTTTGATGGTGTTGGCCAGCTCGACGTTCTCGGTGTCTTGCCAATATTCGCCTTTAGGTAATAGCCCACGGTAGGCGTTTTCAAAATCACCGGCACTGTAGTTAATAATTAAGTCGGCGGTGTCCACGTTACGCCTCCTAGTACATGTATCTGGTTTTTATCAATGGCGACCTCACCAATAGGGGATCGAACAATGAAGTTGTTGGTCACGGTTGAAGTGGTTAATACAATTTCAGTGTTGGTGATCGATTCCGGCTTTTGGGTTACCGGGTCGATTTTGCCCATTTTCCCTTTCACAAGATTCTCCAGTGCGGTGACTACATCATTACGTCTGGCTTGGTCTTGAATGCCTTGTATCTCGATGTTGAGTGGCACTTGGTTCGGTAGATGAGCGATTGGGTGACAACCTGCCAGTCGATTTCGCTCAAAGGTGTCTTGCACTAACTTGACCACTCCTGCGCTTAAGGTCGGGTTGTTTTCTCGCGCACCGATATACACTTCCACCATGCCTCGCTGTGGGGTGTTGTCGAGCGCCCAGGCAAAGTCCACATCGGAGTGAGCAGACACGGCCCAGGCTTGGTAATCTTCTGATTTACCGATGAGCTCGTTCTTCTCAAACGCTACGATCACTCTTGAACGCCAGTGCTTGAGTTCTTCAATGTTCGCGCCACCTGTCACGCCTTGTGAAACCACACGGTTTGGATCAATTCCGCTGAGCCCTTTGCTTAGCGTCAGTATTGCGCCTGCAGGTAAGTTGCTATCAATACCCGATTTAAGCGCGATGACTTCGACCGGAGCATTGCTGTATTGTTCTTTGGTGGTTTCATACTCGTGATTGGCATGCGTTAAGCGGGTGCCTTTTTTGATCACCACCGTTCCGCCAAGCTCTGTGAACTGCACTCGACCCGTTGCGAATGTTGGCAGTAGTCGAGGGGCTTTATGGCGATTGGCGTGTAGGTATAACCACTCTTCAGAGCAAGTCTCTGGATGCAGCTGCCTGAACAGCAAATCTTGATAACCATATTGCCCATAGCTGACACCCGCAATGGCAGCGGCTATCCCTTTGGTTGCTGGGTTGTTTTGCCCTGTCGCAGACACCAGATTGGCTTCTGCGCGAGCTATCAAATCATCTAGGCTTCGTTGTGTACTCATTGGTTAACCTTTGAAAGTGGAACATCGAACTGAGAGCCATCGGTTAGGGTGATCATCACATTGCGACCCATTTGGGTTGGCTTCTCTCGCCATACTGAAACTTCAACTGCTTTGGCGTGGCCGTCGGTAATGAGCCAAGCGAGTGACTCTTCACAAAACCGTTTAGCAAGGCTTAATGTTTCGTCGGTGAGCTTTGCTCGCTTGAGTGTCCAGTCACGAGAGCCGACCACGTTTATCAACTCATTGCTCCAAGTGCCGCCACGCTCATTGCTTGCCATACGGGCGCGATCGTTTTGAGTCGATTCGGCATAGTTGTAAACACTCTGAAGCACAGCATGGGTTAATCCTTCTTTAGAGCTGAGTGGTGCTGTCAGGGCGGTTAAATTGAAATGACTCATCCTTTATTTGGCCCCTTGGTTGTTCTGTTTGTCCCGTCGTCTTTGTAGTCGTGGTCGTGTTTCTCGACTTTCACTCCGCCGAACGTACCGGATGAACCACCCACAGAACCGGTGACATCAACGTTCTTTGTTACTTTCAGATTACCGCCGATTTCTACATCACCAGAAAACTTGGACTTAGGTGCAGTAACGTTCACGGCCGTTGCGTTCACTGTGGTCTCTTGTGCCGATATGACTTCTAACTTTGCGCAGGCGTTTATCTTGATGCCTTGTTGCGTGAAATGAACAAGGTTGCCTTTGTCATCAAGTATCGCGACTTCACCAGGCTGCAACTCTATTTGGTGACGTTCGTCTTCAACGTTCACGGTGATGCCGCGAGATGTGGTTCCACCAATGAACAGGTTGTAAGTTTTCGCCCCTGGTAATGGATGGCTCATAAACCCGTAGTTGTGCACGCGTTTTATCTTGTCGTTGGTTCGGCCTGTCGCGGTTTTGATTTGTAATCGGCCTGTGGTTGCACCCGTGACAGTACCGGTGCCAATCACGTTTTTGATTCTGGCCATTAATCGCTGTTGTTGCTGCAGAGCACTAGACATAGCTTTGCTCCTTAAACGGTCTAAACAACTCAATCGAAGTTTCCGTAGAGCTTTCAGACACTGATAGGCCAAGCGACTTGATCACCAACATTTCACTAAAGCTTTGCTCTTGGTCTGCCACTCGAATCACGCGGTTTAAACCATCAATGGCCAATTCGGGGAAGATGTCGGCAATCATGCTTGATGCTGTCAGACTTTGAGCAATGGCAAGGTTGCGCTCATATTTAGCACGAGACAGGCAAGCTTCACGGTTTTGTAATTGGTCACAGGTGATCACTATGGTGCGTGAGCTCTCGACGTTTGGATTGATGACCTGTGCGCTTGCGTCATCCCACTGGCCTTGTACATCAATGGTGTGAAATTGCTGATTGAAGGTGCGCTTGATGTTCAGGCTGTCGATGTTATTGCCCGTTTCTAGGCCGATGTTGCTGATAGTTGCATGCGCGGTGTTTTCAATGGTCAACACGCCACTGCGTTCAACCAACATAAAACCTTGCTCTCGAATCAGTTGCGCCACGTTCTCTACAGGTGATTCCGCATTTATCTGAAACTCAGGGATGACCGGCATACTCTTCACTAGGCTTTTCACTTTCAAACCAAATGGCTTGGCGACATGGCGAAGCAGCTCTTCTACGTTCAAGTTATAAAGCGCATCCATCGTGATGCGTGAATCAATCATGTTGGCACTCTTTGAACGGCCTGAAATGGAAACAGCGTGAGTGCTTGAATCGGTGTTTGAATCCACACCATCAATCTGACCAGTCAGAATCGGCTTGTCGTTAAGGAAGAACTCAACCGACAATGGGCTTTCAATACTCATAGGCTCAATTGAGCAACTGAACGTGTGGGCCAGCTGTTCTATGGAGTAGTTGAGATTCGCTTGATAGAAGGTGCGCGGCTTGCCATCAATGTGCATCGTTAGCGTGTTCATGAGACATCCCTTACGGCAATGTCACCACGAATGAAGAGCGGGTGCTGCAGTGCATTCATTTTGGTGATGACTTTTTCTTGAGTGAACTCATCGTGCGCAATCGCCAGCGCAGGTTGAAAGCGTGGTGACTGCACCGTTCTATGGGGTGCGGTACCGCTGACCACCTTATCTTGCTGAACCTTCACATTGCTTTTCAATGTCGTGACTGCGTCGAACAACTCAATGCTTTCAAGCGTCGACACTTTGGTGGTGTCTTTGATGCGTTCATCGATACCGACAATCAAAGTCGACAGATCATTCTTAATGGTTTCAGGCTGCTTAGCCGACTTCGTAATATCAAAGCGGTCGCCTTTTTCTAAGTGTGTGATGTCTTTGTTCATCTTCACTGCGCCCGTCACCATCTGCACATTATGGTGCTGAGTTGGCGTGTCCGGTTTCACTTCACCTAGTAGTAAAGCTTGAGCACTGCGCGAGTTGTCTACCGCTTCATTGCCAGAGCTTGGCTCAGCTTGAACACCATCGGCTACCGCATCCACTGACGTAGAAAACAGATCAGCGAACTCAGTTGGGTTGGTGCTGAGACTACTCACTGCCGAGAATGCTTTATTAATGGTGTGGTTAATGTCTTGAAGGCTTTCATCTTCAAGCTTTAAGCGGTTGGTGATGTCGACCAACACGTTCAGGGCGCTGATGGCATGATTTTGAACCCGGTGAATGTTCGATACATCCAAGCCTTTAACTTGTTTTGCGAAAGAACGTTTCGATAAGCTCTCGACCATGTTGGCCTGCGTTTTTGTGCGAACGGATGTCGGTGCAGTGATTGAAGGGGAAGAGCCAGCGCGAGCAAACTTCAGGCTCAGCGTGACCAATCCTTTCTTGGTACTGATGCTTTGCGATACATCTTCAAAGACAAGCGGCAGCTCACCCAACCAAGGATGTTCTAGCTCGCCTGTTGGTGTTGCTTCTAGGTTTTCAATGAGGGCATTTGCATCGGCCAGAGAACTAGAGCCAACGAACACAGCTTCAATCGTGTAGGTACGGGCTTTCGTTCCCATAACTTTGACGTGTGGTAGCTCTGCGTACGGGATTTCGCTTACTTGCAAGCGCTTACCACCATCAAAGGCGATCGAGAGGATGTTGAGCTTAAGCCCATTCCATCTAGCGTGCTCGTACTGTCGTTCCCACATCAAAAAGCCACCAACTACAGAAGAAAATCAGAATTAGGCAGCGAGAATAAAATGAGTGATGGAGTAGGGCGCTCAGGCCCTGTTCGGACTCACCCACCCCTCCACACCAAAATTCCACACTGCAATTATGCGATCTTAGAACCGCATTTCATTTCGGTAGTTGTATTGGAACACAGCCCCCGATGTATCTACACCGAGGGCTGTTTTAGATAGGGGATTTAGAGATCGTCCGAGATCGTTTTTGTTCGTTATGTGTCTTTGTTCAGCCTTGCTAAAAAGTTATTATAATTTTCCGAATGATACGGGCTGTCAGGATCGATTTCTAAGCTATTTAGATAATATTTTTGGGCTTCTTCAACTCTACCGCACAGGTCCAGAAAGTTAGCGTAATTTCCAAGGATATTGGAGTTATTAGGGTCAATCTCTAGTGCTTTTTTATAATATTGTTCAGCTTCGTCAAGTCTATCTAACTTGTGGAGTAAATTTGCGTAATTCCCAATAGTGTTGATATGTACAGAATCAGCAGCTAGTGAATTTTTGTAATATTTCTCAGCTTCTTCATCTCTGTTTAATTTTTCTAGCAAACCTGCATAATTGCCTAGTATCCAAGTGTTTTCGGGCTCCACCTTTAGTGCGTCGGAAAAACTTTTCTCAGCCTCGTCATCCATGTCGAGATCCATAAGTAAATTAGCGTAGTTATACAACAGTTGGTAAGAGGTAGGGAGTATAAGTAGAGCTTGCTTATAAACTTCTAATTTTTCTTGGTCAGATTTCTTTTCGGCAGCTTCAAACTCCCAGTCTAACCAACTTTTTTCTTCTTGAGAGTTTACTTCTCTTAGCTTCTCTCGTACTTCTGTCGGACTATCGTTATAAACTTCTTGGATCTTTTGGTCTAGAGTGTCCAGCATTTTTGTTGTATGAGCTGCTACTGCTCCACGTTGTGTACCTCTTTCATAACCCCACGTAGAACCAATCTTAAACATAAGTTGATCAAAACCAGGGGTAGGAACTAGTACACCCTTATGTTTTACCATCAATTCTTTGATATCCCCGTTTGGTTTGTCACCTTTTTCGTAATAACACCAAAATGGGCGGCCGCTAATATCGTTAGTTTCGAGGTCGCTTAGGAAGTTCATCAAGCTACCATCATTACCACCATAGCCAATAAAGACGGGAGTATAGAAGCTGAATATATTCTTCAATGCATCTACCCAATCAGATTTTAACTCCCCAACACCTTTCTCATCATTGATTGGGTCTGTAAAAAGATCTCTATGGATTTTTGCAATCATAGGGCGACGCGACATAGGCTTTAGGTAGCTTGCCAAGCTTTCATGTCCTATAACTAGCGGTGTTTTACCTCCATAGATATACATAGAATCAGCCACTAGGTTATCAAAATTGGTAGTTACTACCATATTATGACGGTCTTGAGCGAGTACCCAAGCTAACACTGCATAGCCAAAACTAGGGCTGCCCTGATCAATTGCTTTTTCTAACTCTGCGTATCCTGACTCATGATCACCATTAAAGCAGAAACTGAATATTTGTGGATAATGAGCAGCTAAATTATTTGCGTCCCAGCCCTTTATCTGTAATGGGTTACCCTGCAACCAATTATCATACTCATCTTCATTGTTATTACGGCGAAAGATAATCTTCATCCATTCCTTGGCAAGAGAAGCAGCTCCTTTAACATTAGACTCAATAGAAGCACCAGCACCTAATATGAAGACAAAACGGCGGTCAGGCATAGTTTCGTGAATACGTTTAAGTTCATCTAAAAACCCGGTCAGTGACCACTCTTGTTCATTATCCATCTATATTCTTAATTTTGTATTAACCTAGTGTTCTGTAATTTATAGATAAAAAAAACTATACACAATTGAAAATTCGAGATTTTCTCACTTTTTTAGATAAGCCATACTACTATTACATCAACTTTTTCTATTCATCATCACACCCTATATGCCTTCAGTAAAATCTCATCCATTTGGTTCAGCTTGCGCACGGCCAATGAAACGCGCTTGCTTGATACGCCAGTTCTTAGTGAAGCCAGCTCGTATGAATAACCAGACTCGAACACCAGCTTCACGGCTTTGCGAGTTTGTTCTGGTATATCTCTTTTTGAGATCACTTTAAGCAGAGCATCAAGGCGCTTTTTAGGAATAAGGTTCATTTATTCAAAGTATCCGTAGTCTAGACTGCTTGTTTTAAGTGCTTGGCTGTTCTGATTCAAATATATCGATTTGGTTCAAATCACCTTTGCACAGCTCGGGCTGTAGTTCTGAGCTTGGCTTTTGGCCCGTCGGTTCGATGAAGTGCGAGAACGACGTATGCGCTACAAACACTTTTCCGCAATTCAGGTTTAAACATTGGCAGTACAGCTCTCGCGTTTCTGAACTGATGGAACGCGAGGTCGCAATACGAGTTTTGCTTTCACATTTGGGGCATGTCACTAGCATTATTGTAATCTCCCTTCTAAATAATCTGCTTTGGCACTTTGCCAATAACTCACTTCATCCTCATCGGGTTCTTCGGGTATGTAAGGTTCACCAAGAACCGATCGCCAATAAGCCCGCCGTTCTAAGAAGTGGTGATATTGTGCTTGATAAGTTTCATCTGCTTCTTGCTTTAAATCGCTACAATCGATATCACGACAAGTCATCGACCAACCTCTGGCTCCAGCTGCCCACATCAAGAAGTTATCCATTCGTTCTTTGGCTTCATCGCCGTCAAAAGTTATCGAGAACCGGTTACCACTAGAAGCATGCATTTGGCGAGACTTCATTTCTTGCGTTGTTTTCTTAGCCGCATGTTCTAAGCGAATAATTCGTGACTGCAGTTTTTTGAGGTGGTCTTCAGGCTTGCCTTGTTGCTTGGCGATACTCGACGCTTTCACGGTTTGAGCTTTTTGCTTATTGATACGTGAGATAGTTCGCAGCAAAGGCTTTTTCCACTGCTCAAGCTTGTAACCCAATTCACGGATAACAGCCGTAATATTGTCAGCTTCAAACGAGGCAAGAGTTTCCCAACTTGGTGCGCGTGAGACCCTCGCTATGCTGTAGCGATTCCCCTTAATTAAACCCTGGTCTGCGTTATTACCTTTGGCCGCATAGCCAACCGCTTTGATGAGATAAGTACTGGCTGCTTTGGGCTGTCTAATTCTTTCGATGTGAGCCATACCATGACCCCAGAGCGATTCCAAACGTTTAGCCCAATCTTTGAAATGCTCTTTATCGACCGTCCATTTCAACAATAAGTGAACGTGTGGGTTGGGTTCGCCATCTTCATTCATTGGGCTTTCGGCTACCCACATATAATGAAAATCAGCTTTCTCTCTATCAGGGCCAAAGGGTGAAGGTTTCGCTTTGAACTGCCCAGGAACGTAGTCACCATCTTCCGTGTACCAACCTCGGTGAAACATCTTTTTGCTGCCATCGAGAAAGCGGGAAGTTTCTCGCCCAATACTGGTATCGAGTGGTTTAATGATTTTGAATGGTTGTTTAGGTAATTGTGTATACAGGCCGTCTTTGCCAGGAATAAGATCACCGTTATCTCGTTCAAACTCTACTGGAGTGAACGGGCCGTCAGCATCGATGCCTTCGTCCATTGCGCCAAAAATGGCGTGACGTTGTGCCGGTGTAAAAGTCAAAGTTAGAAATGTAGTAAACCCTTCATGGCATTGAGCAACATATGCACCGCTCTCGAACATGTTAGAAACGCTCTTTGGTGTTAGCTTTTCCGTATAACGAGTACCCGAATTAGCCTCGGGTGCATTTCCTGCAGGCGTCTGGGTAACAATTTGAGCGCGCATTTGCCCAGACCAATCTCGTTTTTGCAGTTGAAGAGAGATAGGGGAGAGCTTCCTCTCGAAAGGGGGCCTTTTCTCATGTTTCAGTGGCAAAACTCGCGCGGTATTTCGCTCTGTGCTTGCGTATAACGCATCAAAGCTTTCATGGCCCATTCGGCTATCAAGCTCTGTCTTGGTGCCAATGGGCTGCCCAATAACCTTCACACGCTTGTTGATTCGAGCCAACTTTAAGCGCTTTTTCTCGTGTCGGACTTTTGCGCCCTTGGACAAGCCTAGTGTCTCCGGCCTTTCGGCCGCCGCTTCGCGGTTGGGTTTGGAGTGTGAATTTAGCCTTTTGAAATGTTCAGTTGCTAACTTAACATCTGTTACGTGTTTTGATTTTTGATTAAAAACGCGGTCGTAAACAGGAAGAGATTTAACTACGCCAGAATCGAGCAATTGTTGCTCGTATTCTGTGTAGTGAGGAATTTTGGAACCTAAAAAACCAGCTTCATAGCTGGCATTAGCAAATTTAACTTCATCAATAGGCCGGACGGCTCCGGCCACATGGTACAGAGTTTCAATCTTCATCGCTTATTGCTTCACATCCCCTGGATTCGCATTACTTACCGAGCCCCAAGGTTCAGCGCACCCGTTTTCACTACACACATAATTCATTGGCTGAGAGTTGCCCTTAACACGCTTTTTAATGCCGTGTTTTTCGCGCAACTTCGACACTAAAAAGCGCGCTCGCTCTCGTTTCTTTGGATCTGGATTCTCCATTCCCGCCATATCAGGGCAGGGCTTATGTATTGGAGAAGTGATAGGCAAGTCAGCCGTCGATTTAGCAGGTCTAAAAGTCACATCACTCATGCTGCCACCTCAACAAATATCACTTCTGGTTTCTTCTTCTTTTCTTCTAACGTAGCGAGAATCTCTTTTACCTTGTCGTCATAAACACTCAAATACAGGCTTGCTCCTGCAAGGCTCCAAGCTGTTTGAACTCGCTGCTTCTTCCCAAAATCACAGAAGAAGCGATCACCAATTTTTATCGCTACTGCTTGTTTTTGCGCTTGCTTGTAAAAACTCATAATTCGCTAAACTCCTGTGTGTCCATAATCATGTGACCGCCAGTGTAATTACCTCTGATGATCACGCCGTTCATAACGTGCTGACAGTTGAGGTGTTCACAAGCCGCTTCGATTGCTGGCTCTGGTGAATCAAACTCACCGATAAGAAGATTCTTAACTTCGCTAGTTTCATCATCACGAACCACGCCGCCACCGCTGTTCAGTGCAACCGCTACGTATTGCATGGTTCTTTCCCCATCCCGAGTTTCTCTTTGGCAAGCTCAAGGAACTTGGCAATCTGAGCTTGGTTTTGAGCGAAGTCTTCGACCTTATACAAAGGGAAGTACATAGAAGCTCCCCATCCGTCAGGGCCTGCTAAATAAGCTTCAGCAGCTTTCACGCCATCGACATATCCAGCCTCGTAGACATAAATCTTGTCTTCACCTGAAATGATGGTTTTGAGTAGAGTTTTCATACTGATTCCTTCTGGCAAACCTTGAACTGGTCGAGAGCGTCACCCGCTTGCTTGTGAATGCCGCGCCACATTGCGATCAAGTTATTCTGAAGTTGCTCTTGGCCTTCTACGTCGTTCTCTTGATACTTAGTGATAGTGAGTGCCGCAACATTCTCGATGTTGAGTGCTTCTTCCAATGAGTTGATTTGAATCGCGATAAATGGTTTTTTCATAATTACACCCCGTAATTAAGTAAGACCGGGTAAAGGCGCACCGTTGGCTATCAAGTCCACACCCATACATAAGAAAGGGTGTGCACCACTTGTGCGGTCTTCTAGGTCGTTAATGAGCAGCACCAAGTTGTTAATGCCAGCTTGTGCCGTTTTGATAATTGAGTTTCGAGTTGAGCGAGGCAGGGCTCTTTGGCCTGCAGTGTCTAACGCTAGTTGAGAGATTTCTCCTGCAATCACAGAGTTGTCTAGAGCACGTTTAATAAACGTTTCTCTTTCACCCTCAGGAATATGAGCGGTCACTAGCCCTAACTGGCGAAGTACAACTTCTAAAATTACGTAGTCATCCGTAGCTTTAGAAATTGCCATCATTTCAGGTAAAGAAAGTACGTGCGGTTGCTCGATATTCAGCTTGTTACGCAACATGTTTGAACGAAGGCCACAAGCTTTGGCTATGTCTGTTAGCTCGTTTCGGTGTCGTGCTCGAAACAAGCTACATGCTTCGTTGTACTGTTCTTGTACATCCGCTAAAAAGACGCACATTGTCTGGTTCACTTCCATGTCTGATACTCACTATGAAACATAAGAAAAGTGGTTAGCTTCGAAGGTGATTTAATGACGGTGAGACTTTCCGTAGATGGATTCCATCCTTGCTCGCTCTTCCTCGTGTTTTCTTACAACGTAATCAGCAAGGTCGTTAACTCGAATCAACAACGGAACTTTCGTACCTTTGTTAGCTTCACTTTCTTCATGGAGACGAAAGGCAGGAATAGGGAATTCATGGCTGCTAACTTTGGCTTTAGCCGTCGCATACTTCATTCCGAAAAATGATTCTGAAACTTCGCTTAATTGAACAATCGGCTTACCAAACATTGCTTGAAGCCCGTAGTGAATATCCATGCTCATATAGTTATCCTCATTCTCACTACAGCACTGACGTGTTATAGTTCTTAGTTAATTGGTGTTTATCTTTGTTCTTGGCGAATGTGTTAGATAAACATCTTGTTTGTTCGTGTTTATGTGAATGGTGCGCCCAGATAGTGACTATGTCAAGTGATTATCGGTGTTTATTGGTGTTTATGTGAAAGAGTGGTTTCTAAGTTCGGATTTAGTGGGTTTGGATGGAATGCCTAAATCAGTGACTGGCGTCTCCCAAAAAGGTAGACGTAACAATTGGTTATCAAGACAAAGTGCTACTTCTAGCAAAGTATTTGAATACCATATTTCTAATTTCCACCCAGATGTAAAAAAACAGCTGATTGAGAAATACGTCACGGATCTTGATGAAGCGGAATATCTATTAACTGCATCAACACCTAGCGAAACTTCGACGTCAGTAGGGCGCGTTGATATTGGTAGCAGCCAAACTAGCCAGCAAGTTGCTAGTCGAGCTTCTCGCAATACCGATGGCAATGTCACAGAGATTTCGAATGTTAAGTCTGTGAAAGCCACTTCTCAAATAGGCGATATGTGCGCTGTACCTGTGTACAACGTTTATGCGTCTTGTGGGTTTGGTGCTCAAAACGATACCGAATACCAACTTAGAACCGAATTCCTGCCTTGCTTATGGTTAAGACGTTTCGGCCTGACAGAAGAAGATGCTCGTATCATCATTTGCCACGGTGACTCAATGGAAGATACTTTGAGTGACGGCGATGAAGTATTAGTCGATACCCGAGAACTCGATCACCCAGTAAAGCATGGTGTCTATGTTGTTCGCATTGGTAAGCACGTTTATATAAAACGCCTGAAGTACGACATCATGGCCGAGGGCTATAACGTCATCTCAGACAACAAAGAAGAATATGATTCGTTTATCGTGAATGAGGAGAAACTAGACGAGTTCGCGGTAATCGGGAAAGTTATTACCACCGTCATGAAGGCGGTGATTTAGAAAAGCAAAGGCGACCTCAGGGTCGCCTTTTTTATTGGTTAAGCAAATGATAAATAAATCAATAGAAAAGGAGGCCATTGATTTTGGTCCCTTTCAATTCTTTACTTTGGTTCTCTCAATATACGTATTAGTGGCATTGTTTGCTGAGAGCATATTCAAGCTACCACACTATGTGACTGAAATATTTGCAATTACCGACAACATTATATGTTTGGTGTTTCTTGCTGATTTCTTCATTCGGCTAAAGAGGGCTGAAAGTAAAAAACTTTTTATGAAATGGGGGTGGATAGATCTGCTATCTAGTATCCCAATGCTTGACATGTTCCGTTACGGAAGAATTGTAAGAGTGGTGAGAGTCCTTCGGTTATTAAGGGCTGTTCGATCAACGAAAATGATTATTTACTATTTATTTCGCAACAAGACTCAGGGTACTTTTTCTTTAGTGTCCGCGGTGTCAGTAATACTTGTTATCTTTGGTGCTATCGCCATGCTTCAGCTTGAGAAAGGTACCGATGGTTCTAACATCCATAATGCTGGTGATGCGCTTTGGTGGGCTTTCGTTACGATTACGACAGTAGGTTATGGCGATTTCTATCCGGTGACCTATGAAGGAAGAATTGTTGCGGCTGTCCTTATGACTGCAGGGGTAGGCTTATTCGGCACGTTTACAGGTTTTGTCGCATCTTGGTTCTTAGAAGAAGACACTGAAAAGCAAGACACGCATGTGATCACAAATCTTCGCAATGAAATCTCTGACCTAAAGAGTGATATTGCCGACTTAAAAGCAGCTATTGATAACTCCTCAAATAGATAACTTATTCAGTTAGCTTAGTGTTTTAAAAATACCAACACCGAATTTATGAGAGGATTGCACTGCATTGATCTGCTCCAATCAACCTGGACACAAAGCTAAGCGACTTTTTCCATATGTTTAATAATTCACGCTTTGCTAAATTACCTATTTTTCTAAAACGGAATTGTCCAGAAAACTGCTCAGGTTGAATTTCTACCCGTGGTACTTTCTAGCACGAAAGTGCCCCAAACCTTCTTACGACGGGTTGACCGTATACTTCTGCTTAGCGTCATTTGACTGACTTTTCCTCATGCCAGTAGAATGTCTAGCTTTTTCAGGCCTGCCTATACCTCAATATTAGACTTAACGAAGGTGAACTATCTGGCTCTAGTTCATCAAGGATTTAAAATGATAGAGAAATTAAAGACCTAGCGGTAACCCCTAGGTCTCAACGGACAATAAACAGTGTTTAGATTGATTTGGAGATCAAGTCAGCTTTCAGTAGCCCACCTTTAGTCAATAATTTAGGTGAAAAATTGGGGTTTCTACGCTGTTTAAATGCGGCTAGAATTTTCTGTAATCCCTCAGCTTCTAGTAAAGAAATGTTTATCTCTGTATCCATATCAGCTGCGTCAACAAAGTCATCAGAAAATGCAGGTGCAACAATAAGTACTTGAGCGACCCGATGCCCGTTGGCTTCACAGCGCTTAACATATGCTTTAACTTGTCTAGACGTTGAAGAGTATTTGGAAAATTGTCCATTCTTAAATGACTTTGCTTCACCAACGATAACATCATCATTTTCTAACGAAATGATGATGTCAGCCTTGTCTTTAGCTGTGTTGATATCTTTTCTCAAATCCTCATCAACAGTCATGCCTAGTTGCTCTAGAATCGAACGAGTCGCCTCCTCAAATTTCACACCGATATCTGCTTCTTTGATATCAATACCTGCTGATTGAAGTCCTTGAAGGTCACGACAGGCCAAAAGATGATAGTTTTCGATGAGTCGATCATTGGCACTGGCAAAGCTCTCGATAATTTGGCTTCTAGGGTTGCCACGTCGAGGCAAATTCATATCATTGCGGATAGTCTTAATCTCATCATTACTATAGAGATAAAGGATATCCAATGGTGTGATACTTAGTGCTTTGAGGCGTTCAGGGTCGAGCGTCTCTTTGTTCTCAATTTCGAAGTCTGCTCGAATCCTATCTTCAACATTTAATTCGTTTTGAGACAGTGCTTCGAGTAGTTCTTTATAGCCACTTACACTAAGTACGTTAAACTCTTCTTCTTCTGAGGACCTTAGGTGTTCAATTAAAACATCAATGCGGTCTTGTAGCCTTGTCCCTATTCTTGAAATATCGAGGTCCATATCTTCAATGAGTTGCTTGATTCGTTCTTTTCTCTGATTTTGAGTGGCATCTTCAGCGTGAAGATCTGTCATTAAAATACTTCTGATTGATAAGCCAGAGTGCGAAATTGTGGTTATTTTGTCTTGTCTTTCAATGCCACGAATTTTGTAGCCGTGGTTTTTGAGTATATTGGAAAGATCAGCATCAGAAAGTGACCTTAGAATGCGAAGGACATATTTATCATGCAGCTCTTTGCCAAGAACGTCATGAAGAGATTCGATAACTTCATCGGCAATCATAATTTCAGAGCGACGGCGGTTGATAAGGATGACACCGTTTTCTCGAAGGTACTCTAATGCACTTTCAATACCTAGTTCTGGAATTGGGTCGACAGAGTGTTCAATCGCATGAATTTCCTCTCTTGAAAGCGCTAGACGTTCAGCTAAGACATTTAAGATGCTTCGTTCATCTTCAGATATCTTTGCGGTGCGATTAGACCTTAAATCGTTGTTAAATGCTGTTTTCATGCACTCACGGTATATATCTAGGCGATTCAATCGCTCAAAGTCGCTTGAGTCATTTTCTTCAATCTCTTTGATGAGGCTTTGGCTTAGCTCATCAATTTCGGTATATTCTTTGGCATAAAGATTTTCAATCCAAGGAATGGTAGCAATGCAATTCCCATCTCTGACTAGGATATTGATAAGTAAAGACACTTGAGGTCCGCCGATAGCGATTTGTTCTTTTAGGTGCTTTTGGAAAAGAGTCTGAATTAGACTAAATAATTGCGTGATTTCATTGCCTGATGCTGCTTTAAGTTGGCCATCGATTTTCTCGAGTTGTTTGGTTAAATCAGAATCTCCTTTGCTGTCTTGGCATAGCTTATCGATGCAATTTACAAACTTTGATCGCTCGACTTGATTTGTGTGGTTAAGAACCAAATTTAACTTCATGAGAATGTCCTACTGAAATACGTAAAGTAATCGGTGAATGATAACTCCGCGTTTTTATTAGGTATATTAATCAATATCAATCTGTTAACTATGTCACTGGTTTGATATAAGAAACAGGTAAATCTCCAAAGCAACTTACACAATCAATACTGAACTGTAAGAAAAGCGCTATTAAGCTGTCCAGATATGTGCCAATACGATCAACGTGAACATGACAGCTAGAACGTTTGTGCCCCAAAGCTTCTCAGAACCAGCAATAGGGCGACCTAGTCAGAACACCAATAGACCAAGTTAATCTAATCCGTACTTTGGTCTCCTACGCGGACTTTTCCCGTATTTCTCCCGCTTAATTCTATATCTATTAACACAACAGGTTGATAGCAGTTGAGTTTCATAATAAATGGCAGCAACATAGAAGGAAGAGTTCCGTCTATGTTGCGTTATGCCTAAAGGAGACTTATGGAGTCAATTTACGAAGTAATACAAGAAAATCCCGAATTCTATGCGTGGGTCTTTGGCATCATAAATGTGCTTTGGGCTTTGTTTGTATACTTCAATAAGCAAAGACACGAGCGAAACCTGAAGCAACTAGAGCAAGACCTTCGGTATAAGGCTGACAGACGATTAAAAATTTTCGACTTAAAAGCACGTGAATATGCAAAGTATGTGACTGACTTGGACAATTTTGGACGTAAAAACGAGATAGAACTTCCAAAACGTATGCAGCCGATTTTCGATGAGTATTTACAAAGCTACTTGGCCGCAACTCAAGCGGGAGATAAAGAGAGAGAACATCAAGTCATTGGTTGGCTTAGCTCGCAAGTATCTGCGCTGATGCAAGAAGGGCTAAAGGATGTTCTAATACTTAAAAGTGAGTCAAATCGTTTAAAGTTGATAGCAACAGATGAGATGCTTCAGACATTCGACAAATTGGAGGGCTTAACACAAGAGTCCATGGATTGTTCAAATGATTACATGAGCAATTTCACCGATATTGTATTGAATCAAAAGCATGGTGAAACCGAAGCGTTTCAAAAAAAAGCGTCAGATTTAGCTGCACAGATAAAAAAACAGTCTAACTCTCTTCTTTACCAAATGAGGCGTGAGCTTAGCGATATATAGGCATGCAAGCATTTAAGAGTGACTCCTAATGCTTGGCTTTTTGGAGGCTTAAAATGAAAGATAGTGGGTTGGCCATAATCAAAGATAATACAGAGGTTTTGTTAGATCACATTTCAGAAAATGAATGGATTAGAGAAATACCTGTATTAGATAATATTTTCAATATTTTATCGGTAGCGACATCTATTAGAGATGGGTTGTTTGCTAAGAAGTTGGAGCAGTTTTTTTTAAGCATAAAAGATGTTAGTGAACGGGATTTAAATAAAATAAAAAAATTCGCACTAAGCTGTGATGCAAATGAAGTATCTGAGAAGTTAATTAACGTTTTAGATAAGGTTAGTGATAACAAAA
Source organism: Vibrio sp. 10N.286.46.A8 (assembly GCF_041470165.1). Classification (NCBI taxonomy): domain Bacteria; kingdom Pseudomonadati; phylum Pseudomonadota; class Gammaproteobacteria; order Vibrionales; family Vibrionaceae; genus Vibrio; species Vibrio sp. 10N.286.46.A8. The sequence continues at coordinate 3,506 of NZ_JBFRLX010000070.1, read as the reverse complement.
AGCCTACTATAATTGCAAATTTATTTATTGGTTATATTGAAGGTTACCTAACTGTTGAAGAATTCAAAGTCACTTTGGAAGTTATCGATAAATCTTACACTACAGATTTAGAGAGCTTTCTTTCAACAGGCTTCGGCATCGTCGATTTAACTCTCACCGAACTTATAGAGAAAAAAGTCTACAGTATGATTTTTACTCCTCTTTTAGCTAGAACAGAAAACCCGCAAAGGACTCACGTTGAGCGATATAGTATTTCAAATCTTGGACTAGTGTTTTTTGACGCTTATAACTATGGTGTCACTGCTAGGAAACAAAGCTAACAAGCATTTAAGACTTCAAGATACTTTTTCTAATCGATATCGAGCGCGTTATATCTCAAATCTCTAGCACGTTTCTGTCCAAAAGCGAGCTTGAAAGCAAAAAGGGGAACGAGTAAGCAAAATTCAAAGGCTACATATTTGCTACATGGAACTTAAGTCTTACGTGGTATATTTAGGTTGAATTGTTGATACTTTTACCGAGCAGAAGGAGTGGGACTATCAAAAAATGGTTGAATTACCTTTTATTTTTCATTGTGCTCCTAATTATTGGGCAGATGCAAAAAAAGGAAGAAAGAGAAGCTCTACGATTTGATCAAGTTGTTGCTTATGAGCTGTCTAAGCAAGAAAAACTGAGCGTTTGCCATGCTATTCAAGGCTCTATAGAGAGGTCATTTAGTTACCAAGAGTCTAAGGATGGTATCGTTGAGTTATACAATGAAAAACCACAATCATACTGTGCTTTTTATCATACTGAAATTGAAATTGGCGATATGAATACCAAAGATATAAGCAAATGTCGTACCCTTACGAAGGCTCAGATCTCTCGGGGTGCTGTTCCGACATCAACCGAATATAATCCCCAATACTCAGTATATAAAAATGGCATGATTTATTGGAAATGTGAGAATGGAAAAAGCCCTAGGCGGATAGATGTTCGCAATGAACGTTACGACGCAACCCCTTACAGATATGCAAAGGATAAAGATATATTACTTGTTAAAGCAGATTACCGCCTTCTCTATTTTTATAAGGGGAAAGTGTTCAAAAGCGTATCAAGTGAAAGGGCATCCTCTATGTATAACGGTGATACCCTTAAGGTCACGCACCCTGAATACTTCGATTATGCTCCGTATTTAGTACCATTTGGCTCCAAAATATAACAAGAGCTTGGGGTCTCAAGATACTTTTAATAATCTGATAGTCACGATTTAAGGTGATTTCCTAAATTGCTTCTGTCCAGGACCTTGATAGGTTGAATAGCTTTTGTTCACCACTGGGAAGGGATTCTATTTGTGAGCACAAATAGGTCCCTTCGAGTCAATATTTTTATATTCACTACAAACCATTAATCACTTTTATATTTTACGGTCGTGTAATTTATGCGGGAACAATTGGGTATAAACCTGCCACAAGGTATTTAGGTTCCTATGACCAGTTACCTGAGCAACTTCCTCAATCGTAAAGCCTTTCTCGAACAAACGGCTTGCACCTTCACGGCGTAGGTCATGATAGCGCAGGTTATCAATCCCAATCTTTTGACACACTTCAACGAAGCCTCGGCCAACCGAGCGTGGGTTATATGGAAATATCAACTCACCTTTACGCTCTTGCCTCATTACAATATCAAACGCTTCACCAAGTAGAGGAACGACCATGTGGTTGCCTTCTTTCTTACGTGGGTCTTTTCGGTCGCGTACGATCACTGTTTTAAGTTCTTCGTTTAAGTCTTCCCAACGAATACCACACACTTCGCTTACCCTCATACAGCTCAGGATACTGAAGTCTAAAAGTATAGAGTAGGGGATTTTGTTTTCTCTACGTTGCTCACGTTCTTCTAGTGCTTCTTTTAACAGGTCTATTTCATCGGTGGTAGGGCGCCTTGTTCGTTTCTCTGATTTACCGATGAGCTTCATTTCATACAGAATGGGTGTTGCTTCTAAGAATGTGTTCACGTTCGCGGCAACGTTGAACACAGGGTTAGCTCGTTTGAATACCGAACGTAAAAAATAGATGTCGGAATAAACGGTAGAGGGCTTGGTTCCCGTACTGCATCTATTTTGGCAGTGCACAATCAAGTCTTTAGTGGTTAGCTCATCGGAATAGATTTTTGCTATGTCGCAATCACGCAACATTTTTAATACGGTTTGTTTAGATCGGCCTGTATTGTCCCAGAGGTTATTGTTTTCAATGAACATGTCTAGCAGCTGGCCAATGGGTACAGAACGATCTTGGGTTTCACCTTCTTCTATCTTTCGTACTTCATTTTTTGCCCAGGCAGTAGCGAGCGTTTTCTTCTTATGAGTTTTGGAAAAACGTTGAGCAATTTTGCTTCGATGTTTCACGGTAATGGTGGCTTTATAGCGAGATTCACCGCTCGCTAGAGTTCGCTTTTCAATACTATAAGATGCCATGAACGTGTGCCTCTGAGGTGTACCAAAAGGGTGATTTGAGGGGTACAAAAGGTGTACCAAGGTTCAGAGATTATAGCAGTTTATGAAAGTTCTTCTAGGTTGTTATTTATATTAAGTGTTTGAAAATAATGGTGTATGTGGCTATTACTAGGTAGGGCGGGGAGTGACGTATTTTAGTGAAACTTATAGATTGTTGGTTTGAGAGCCATTGATAGGGTGTCTTAGATAGAAATAGTGAGGGAATGTTACCTTAAATCTCTGAATAGCGGGTAAAAAAATAGCCAGCAGAGGCTGGCTATTTTTAGAAAGATGTTTACCACTCTGTTCGCTTCTGTTTTTTACGAATCGAAACAGTGTTCAGTGTGACTTTAGCGGCATTTATTCTGGCTGTGATTGCTGTGAGCTTAATTCTCAAATATTGCTTAGAGAGCTAAAATATTGAAAATTAAATGCAGCGTCTAACACATGTCTAATATTCAAAGGCTTAGCATCATATCCACCACAGTAATGGCGTGTTATAGTTCTTAGCGGTTTGCAGTTTATCGCAGGTAGTCATATACAATACCGATCTTAAACTGCGGCTATAGTTTGTTATGCGATGACTTCGTTACTAGGGTGATACGCTTTAATGTGCGCTTTAGTCTCTTTAAGGAGACAGGGTTGTGAGTTTGTGGAGACAGGCTATTGCTAAGTCCATTTTCTGTTGGAATGATAAAACCATGAGAAACAATTGGTTAAGTGAATCTCATCACGTCATCGATGACAATGTCACAGAGATTTCGAATGTTAAGTCTGTGAAAGCGACTTCTCAAATAGGCGATATGTGTGCTGTACCTGTGTACAACGTTTATGCGTCTTGTGGGTTTGGTGCTCAAAACGATACCGAGTACCAACTTAGAACTGAATTCCTACCATGCTTATGGCTAAAACGTTTCGGCCTGACAGAAGAAGATGCTCGTATCATCATTTGCCACGGCGACTCAATGGAAGACACTTTGAGTGACGGCGATGAAGTATTAGTCGATACCCGAGAACTCGATCACCCAGTAAAGCA
>NZ_JBFRLX010000069.1:14412-14560 GCF_041470165.1 Vibrio sp. 10N.286.46.A8 | reverse complement strand
TGGCTAAATCCTTTAACCAATTTCCTTTTTGTTCATCGCCATCCTAGCGGTGTCCATTCTAGCCTGTCATCCTGACTGGCGAATCTCATCCAGAGATTATCACTTCCTTGCTGACCACTCATCCCAAGTAATCAAATCTTCATCCTGA